>NZ_CP092480.1:2732500-3032500 GCF_022429645.1 Lutibacter sp. A80 | reverse complement strand
GAAACTTTTTCCCATTCAATCATAACTCCAGTCCAATATTAGCAAGTTGCTGTTTAATTTCTTCATTCAAGGCTTCTTCTTTCTCCATTTGCTCTTTTAAAGTAGTGGTTAAATCTGCCATTTTGGTTTCAAAAGGAATACCATCATCTTCTTCATCAGGAATACCTACATAACGCCCAGGTGTTAATACGTGGTTGTGTTTTTGTACTTCTTCTAGAGTTGCAGCTTTACAAAAGCCTTTTACATCTTCATAATTTTCACTTTTACGCCAATTATGATAGGTTTCAGTTATTAAATTAACATCTTCTTCAGCTAAATCTCGGTGAGTCCTATCCTTCATATATCCCATTTCAGAAGCATCTATAAACAGAATTTCTTTACTGTGATTGCTTTTTTCACGTCTTAAAAACCAAATACACGCTGGTATACCAGTGTTGTAAAATAGTTGTTTTGGCAAGGCTACAATACACTCTACCAAATCTTGTTCTACTAAATTTTTACGGATAACACCTTCACCAGAAGTGTTAGAACTTAAAGAACCATTAGCTAATACAGTTGCCATAACTCCTTTTGGAGCTAAATGGTATAACATATGCATCATCCAACCATAGTTGGCATTTCCAGAAGGAGGTGTACCATATTTCCAACGTGCATCATCTTGTAACCTATCAACTCCCCAATCTTTTTGGTTAAATGGTGGATTTGCCAGGATGAAATCTGCTTTTAAATCTGGATGCGCATCTTTTAAAAATGAGCCTTCTGTATTCCAACTTACAAATTGTGAGTTTACATTACGTATGGCTAGGTTCATTTTAGATAGCTTCCACGTAGTTTGGTTGCTTTCTTGTCCGTAGATGGTAATATCATTAATATTTCCTTGGTGTTCCGTTACAAATTTTTCACTCATTACAAACATACCACCAGAACCACAAGCAGGGTCATACACTCTCCCTTTGTAAGGTTCAATCATTTCAACCATTAGTTTTACAATGGCTTTAGGTGTGTAGAATTGCCCTCCTTTTTTACCTTCTGCATTGGCAAATTCCCCTAGAAAGTACTCGTACACTCTACCAAATAAATCTTTAGAGTTTTCATTTTCTACTTGTAACTCCGTATTGGAGATTAAATCTATTAACTGCCCTAATGAAGCTTTGTCTAAATTGGCTTTTCCGTATACTTTAGGTAACACATTTTTAAGCTCTGCATTTTCCTTTTCTATAGCTTCCATAGCCTCGTCTATAGTTTGCCCAATAGTAGCTAACTTTGCATTGTTATGTATGTGAGACCAACGTGCTGTTTGTGGCACAAAGAATACATTTTCTGCTAAATATTCGTCTCTATCTTCTGGGTCAGACCATTCGTCAGCTTCTAGTTTTTGATAGAGTTCATTAAAACTTTCTGAAATATATTTTATAAATACCAAGCCTAATACTACATACTTGTATTCGGCTGCATCTATGTTTTTACGTAATTTATCAGCTGCTTTGAATAGTTGTTGTTCAAAACTAGCAGTATTTGTCTTTTTTGCCATTTATGTCGTTTAATTTTTAGTGCAATTTTGAAGGTTAAATTTAAGAAAGATTTAAGCAATAAGCATAATTTTATTATAATAAAGTTGGCTTTATGGCTTTAGCCAAGATGCCAAGTTATTTTACAACAAGTTAAGAGTAGTTACCAAATTTGGCTTCTAACTCTTTAATGTATTTTTCAGGTGATGGGAAATTCCAACTTACGTGAGTGTCTGGGTTTTCAGAATGATAATGTTTCATCTCCTGTTGAAATTCTTTTAGTTTACAATTATAATTTGCTGTAGCATCAAAATCAACCTTATAAAGTACTTTTACCCATTTGTTTATACATTCCAATTTCTCATCATCAGTAAACTTAAATTTAGTGCTACTTTTTAAACCAAAGCTGTTCCATAAATTAGAAAGTGTTTTATTAGCTTCTACATTATAACTTTTGAATTTAAACTTTAGAAATAGATACTTCTTTTTAAAGCTTTTATCATTTTTATTATAATAGTGTTCAGCTAATTTTATTGCTTCTAACTCTTTAAAACTGGGTTTCATAAACTTTAGTATTCAACAAATTTATTGTTTAATAATTTATATTTTTTAGTTGTAGTTTCATCTTGAAACCTGTTTACTCTGCCAGAAAGAATGAAAAATGGTTGCTGGTACTTTTTAAATAACAGGTTTTCAGGTTTAAAATGAGCTTTATAAATATATTGCTTATCTACATTTTCAAACAACACAGCTACTAACATATACCAAGTTCCACCATCTGAATTTCTAACTGAAAATTCAACTAAAGCATCTTCTAAACCATTGTTGTTATAATCGAAATAATGAACTCCATTTATTTGGTCTATTTTTTTGAAATAAGGTTCTCCCCATTCATCTAATCCATCCTGGCGAATAGAATCTGTGTAAAATTTTTGAAATGATGTATATAGTAACTTGTTGGATTTTAGAAAATCTGATTTATCATCAGGGTTTTGGGAATAGGTTAATTCTGAAATACTAAATAAAAGTAAAATTGTAAATACTTTTAATGCAACCATATATTTATTTAAACCTCGCATTCTAATTTTAGATTTACTATTGTTTTATACTTTTCAATAATAAGACGAAGGGCATTATTATTAGGCATACCATTTGTTAAATACTTGCCAGGGTTAGATATAATTTCTGATTCTACAATTTTTGCTCTTTTATGAATCCATACCTCAACATCTGGATATGCTATATAAAACCATTCTGGAACTGAAGGGCTACGTTTTAAAAAATCATCGGCAAAATGTTTTCTAAATGTAGGTGTGCAATTTATATCTGGCTTTGGCTCTGCTGACAACCTATTAAACATTTCCCAACCTGACAAACCTCTTCCTTTACTCAATTCATTAGCTTTCTCATTTTCAGCGTATTTATAAAAATCAATATTATCTGCGACAAAAAAATCCTTTATTACATCTTTCATTTTTTCAGGAGTTCCTTCAAATTTGATTACATCCTTCCAAATTATTGTATTCTCAGATTCTATTGTATTATTTTTTGATTCTTCTTTAAGTTTATCTACATCCTTCCATAACTCTTTCTTATTTAATTTTCTTGTTTCTTTAAGTGCTTTTATTTTATCCTCTGCTTTATGTGTAGAGTACATAACGAAATAAGCTACACCTATAAATACTGAAAGTAAAATTGCTAAAGCAATAACAATTGTAAATGCACCAGCATCAACACCTATTAGTTGTCCTAATATAAAAACCGTAATAATTACTGTTAAAAAAACAATTAATATTACTTTTAAAGTATCCATAAGTCTAATATTTAAATGTACTATTGAACTCACTAAAAACCTGTATCACTTGTCCTTGTGAAATAATGCAGTCATCAATGTTAACTTCATCATTAAATTTCTTTAACAATAATGACATAGCAAATATTTCTGTAGCCTTATTAGCAAAAGCTAACTTAAAATTACTTAAAACATTTTGCCTTAAATCTGTTGCATTAGGTGAAATCTTTTTCAAAAAACATTGGTTTAGTAGATTTCTTGTATGCTTTGAGTTATTAATAATAGTAGTAACTTTTCGAACTTTACGTTCACCAAATTCACGTAAATATTGCTCATAATAAGTTTGATAAAAATCATCGTATTTCATAACATTCTTTTGGTTTTAGGTTAAATTTTTTTATTTATTATTGACATATATGTTTACTCTACACGCTAATTTAAGAAGTAATATTGACATTAATGTCAACAGCTTCAGAAAATATTGTTGAGTATCAAAAAAAGTTTGGTTTACAGTTAAAGAAAATTAGACACACAAAAGGTATGTCGCAATTAGATTTAGCTTCCTATTGTAATTTAGAGAAAACGAGTATCTCCAGAATTGAAAATGGGAGAACAAACACAACCTTAAAAACTATGGTTATTTTGAGTACTGCATTAGAAGTTGAACTAAAAGACCTTTTTGATTTTTAAACCACAATTAATTTATGTAATAAAAACTTGGCATTATGACAGTTTCCAAGATGCCAAGTTTTTTATAACTATTATTCTTAAATGCTAAAATTTATTACTTAAATAAATCTTCTTTAGAAATTTTAGTATTTAAATAGTTTTGTATTATAAGTTATTTACGCATTTCAGTTACAAGCTGAAAAGTAGCATTTTTAATAAAATCTTCCATTATATTTTTTTCAACTCCTTCGTATGGAGTTACACCTTTCTTTTTATATAATCTCATTTCTTTTTGAATGTCTTTTAAAGATTTTGAAATAATGCATCCATCTACACAAGGGGTGTAATTGAATTTATAAACACCTGCAAATTCATTAGAATTAATTAGAACAATTTTAAATTCTACAGAAGCACCATATTCTTTGTGTGTTCCATAGTTTTCCACCTTTAATTTATTCTTTTTATCATAGTAATTATTAGTCTCATAAATTATTTTAGTATCTAATTTTGTCAATTCAATTATAAGGTCAGTATCAGATTTCTCCTTAAGTTTTTTATAATCAATGTTGTTTTCATCATTTCCAATTATTTGATTAAATAATTGTCTATCTCTCACAATAAATCCAGAGGCAAGCAATTGATTTTCAATAGCACCATATAAATAATCTTTATTTTCAACTTGGATATTTTCATTTTTCTCTGAGTCTGTTACTGAATAAGTACTTCTAGGAACCCTTAAAACTACTTTTGGCGTTTTATTATTAATTAAAAACTCCTTTAAAGATTGGGTAGTTACAATATCATCTGCTTTTTGAGAAAATTTTATGGTTTTAGTAGATGAACAACTTATAATAAATGGAATGGCTAATAAAATAATTAATTTTTTCATTTTTTTAATTTAAGATTAAATAAAATTATTGAAGGTCATTGCTATTATAATTACACACCTATAAGATTTAAAGGCATTTGAAATAACAAAAACTCATTTATCAAAATTAATTTATTTATACAGCATTACTTTACGGAAACCCGTATTAGACATTAAATTATATAAAAAAACCACCCCCATAAAGGAGGTGGTAAATTGCTATGAAAAAGATGTAGGAAAAATAACCTACAACTCAAATTTAATAAATTAATTTAACTTATTATTCAATTTTAACATTTGCTCACTAACTTTCTTTTGAACTACTTTTCCATAACTTTCTTGAGTAACTCTAATACTGCTATGCCCTAATAATTCGCTTACAATCTCAATAGGAACATCATTGTATAATAATACTGTAGATGCAAATGTTTTTCTAGCTATATGCGTACTTAACTTCTTATTAATCCCAACTACTATAGCTATTTCTTTTAAATATGAATTATACTTTTGGTTGCTGCATACATCAAATACCATATTAGAACTAACAACGTTATATTTATCAATCATAATCCTGGCTTTTGGTAATAATGGTATACTAATATTTTTCTGTGTTTTCTCACGTTTCATCTCAATCCATAATTCACCATCAAAGCCTTTTACAATATGCTGTTTTCTTAGTTTTTTTATTTCATTGTAAGCTAAACCAGTATAACAACTAAACACAAACCAGTCTCTAACTTCTTGTAATCTAGCTTGTGCAAACTTATGACTTTCTAATGCTTTCAATTCTTCCGTACTTAGAAATACCACGTTTTTAACAACTCTCTTTGGCTTGTAAAGTATAAATGGGTCAGTTACTAAATATCCTTCTGCTAATGCAAGTTTAATTATTTTACGTAATCTCTGTATACTTTTATTTATAGTAATCTGCTTTTGATTCTTTTCAGATTTCAAGTAATAATCAAAATCATTTAAAAACTTCAATTTTAAAGTAGATAACAAAATATCATTCTTTTTGTACTGAAACTTTAAAAATGATAAAACGTGCTTTTTAGCTTCGATAAACTTACTAAAAGTACTTTTTGCATAACTCACACCAATTAAATTTTTCATCTTTTCATTATGTAAATCAAATATTTCCATTAAAGTTTTATTATCAGTTATATTTTCTCCTTTGTACTGTAAGAAAATATCATTTACATCAAAGTTTTGTTTGTTAATTTGGAGCAATAAAAAAGCCTGATTCAGATTATTCTTTATCAGGCTCAATTGGGTGTTTAGTAATTTATGTTCTTTATGTACAGATTCTATTTTCTGCTTTTTGCTATTCCATAGTTCAGGGTTTACAAAAAGTCCTACTGAAAACTCTCTACGTTTTTTTAAATATGTAATTCTACATCTAACAGGGCATTTCCCTTGTTTATTCAACCTAACTTTTTGCAGGAGGAATAGTGTAGATAATTTATTAATTTCCATAATTTTATTTTTTATTTATGGTACACCTAAAATAAAAAGTGGTACACCTAATTGTATGCCTAATTGAAGGTATTTTGGAAAAGTAAAATTTGAGAAACCCCTATTTTAGGGCATAAAAAAAGCTTCATATTTCTATGAAGCTTGCTTAGTAGCGGGGACTGGACTCGAACCAGCGACCTTCGGGTTATGAGCCCGACGAGCTACCTACTGCTCTACCCCGCGATTTGGACTGCAAATATACATCTTTTTTCAAAAAAACAAACACATTTTATAATTAAAAACTAATTTAGTTTTACCTTTGCAACTTAAACACTGAAAATGAAGCATAAAGCCGGTTTTGTAAATATTATAGGAAATCCAAATGTTGGGAAATCAACGTTAATGAATGCACTTGTGGGTGAAAAACTATCTATAATCACCTCTAAAGCACAAACAACTCGACATAGAATACTTGGAATTGTTAATGGTGACGATTTTCAAATCCTCTTTTCTGATACACCAGGAATTATAAAACCTGCTTACGAATTACAAGAATCTATGATGGATTTTGTAAAATCTGCCTTTGAAGATGCTGATGTTCTAATTTATATGGTTGAAATTGGTGAAAAAGATTTAAAAGATAAAGCTTTTTTCAATAAAATAACAAACTCTAAAATACCTGTACTTTTATTAATAAATAAAATAGACACCTCGTCTCAAGAACAAGTTGAAGAAAAATTATTGTATTGGAAAGAAAAAGTACCAAATGCTGAAGTAACTCTAATTTCTGCTTTAGAGAAATTTAATGTAGAAGGCGTATTTAACAGAATTATTGAATTACTACCTGAATCACCAGCTTTTTACCCAAAAGATCAATTAACAGACAAACCCGAACGCTTTTTTATAAACGAAGCTATCCGTGAAAAAATATTACTACACTACAAAAAAGAAATTCCGTATGCTGTTGAAGTTGCCACCGAAGAGTTTTTTGAAAGTGATAAAATAATTAAAATTCGTTCGGTAATAATGGTAGAACGCGAAACACAAAAAGGAATAATTATTGGCCATAAAGGCTCTGCTTTAAAACGTGTTGGAACTGAAGCTAGAAAAGATTTAGAACAATTTTTTGGTAAAAAAATACATTTAGAATTGTATGTAAAAGTCAATAAAAACTGGAGAAGTAATAAACAACAATTAAGGCGTTTTGGATATAATGAATAAGCTTTAGCCAAAAAACTTATTATAAATTCAAACTTTTTAAACCTCAATGGAAAAAATTGCGATAAACTTTTTTAAATTTTTAAAAAACCCACAAGAAAAATTCAACAAAACGCTTTCATTAAAGCAAAAATGGAACATCTTATTTTCTATTTTATTGTTAGATTTTATATTGGTAACTATTGCTTCTGGAATAACTTCTATTATTGACACCTATTTGTTTGAATTAAAATCTGAGCCAATAGAAGATCTTTTTTCTAACAAACCTGCGTACTTAATTTTAATATTAGCCGCTTTAATTGTACCGTTAATTGAAGAGTTCATATTTCGTTTATTTTTAAACTACGATCGCAATTTTGTATTCCAATTTATTGATGCATTTACAAATAATAAAGCAAAAATATTTTGGGACAAACATTTTAAAAAAATATTTTATATAGCAGCACTTTTATTTGGCTTAATGCACCTTTCTAATTTTAGCAATACAAACACACTCTTTTATATTTTAGCTCCGTTTATTATTTTACCACAACTTATTGGAGGTGTTACATTAGGTTATATTAGACTTAAACTTGGCTTTTTTTGGGGAGTTTTAATGCATGGACTCTACAATTTAATTGTTTTCTCAGTGCTTTTATTATTTTTAAACACCACATTATTAACAAAAAAAAATACTCCAGATTATATACTTGAAATAAATAAACTAGAACTGGGTTTAAACAAACCAATAGAATTAGAAATATATAAAACTGAAACTACAATAGATTCTATTATTGGGAACAATACTACAGTAAAAGAAGTGGCAAACCTGCTAAATTTAACGGATACCGTTTTACTTAAAAAAACAAAAAGAATAAATATCCGCTTTATTAACAAAACGGACTTAAACACCCCTGAATCTATTATTTCAACCGAACTAAAAAAGCATTTCAAATAACATTTATACGCTCTAACCAACAAAACACTTTTAGCTGTTATAGTGCAACTTATTTAATTTAACAGGTACACTTTTAAACTAATTTTTTTCTAATGTTTTCATCATAAACTTATATAATTCATCCATTTGTTTATGTCCTTTTCTCCTTCCAATTCTTCCTAAAACATACATTGTAACCCATAGAATAGGCAATGCAACTACTACTATTAAAGCAGTTGAATAATCTTCTTTTAAAGTCCATTGCACGTATGCCATAATAGAAAAACCAATAAAAGCAACGGCCATAGCAAAATGAAAAAACATAAATAATGTCCAAAGTTGTGGTTTTGGTCCAAACAAACCTTTTACAATAGTTTCTTCTGAATCATTTTTTTCAATTTCAATATTTAATTGTGGTGACCAAAAATGATTTTCGTCAATAGGCACATCAATTACTATATGTCCATCAACAATTTTACTACAATATTTACAATCTTTACCATTTAATTCCTTCTTAAATCTTGAAATTAAAACATCTTGACTTTCAGTAAAATTCATTTTAAATCTAGGTCGTAAATGAATCTCACTATTTATTTGTACTTCCATATGTTTGGTCGGTTGAGATTTGAAATATAGTAAAATTAATTAAATGTCTAATTTTGAATTCATAATACTTTAAATTTCAAATTTAAATTGCTTAGTTTTGCAAAAAATTTCAATACGAATTTTATGAGCAATATTGTAGCCATTGTAGGAAGACCTAATGTTGGAAAATCAACTTTATTTAATCGTTTAGTACAACGTAGAGAAGCTATTGTAGATTCTGTAAGTGGTGTAACACGTGATAGACATTACGGAAAAAGCGACTGGAACGGAAAAGAATTTTCTGTAATTGATACCGGTGGTTATGCTGTGGGTTCTGATGATATTTTTGAAGAAGAAATTAGAAAACAAGTACAGTTAGCTATTGAAGAAGCTGATATTATTGTATTTGTTGTAGATGTAGAGCTAGGTATAACACCTATGGATAGTGAGGTTGCTAAAATTTTACGTAAAGTAAAAAAACCAATATTAATGGCTGTTAACAAAGTTGACAATGCTATGAGAGATGCTGATGCTGTAGAGTTTTACAATCTTGGGTTAGGAGATTACTTTACAATTTCTTCTATTAACGGAAGTGGAACTGGCGAATTACTTGATGCTTTGGCTGAAAAACTAGAAGATGCACCTGAAGAAGATGATGAATTACCAAGATTTGCAGTTGTTGGTAGACCAAATGCAGGAAAATCATCATTTATAAACGCGTTAATTGGTCAAGATAGATTTGTTGTTACAGACATTGCAGGTACAACAAGAGATGCTATAGACACAAAATACAACCGTTTTGGATTTGATTTTAATCTAGTAGATACTGCTGGTATTAGAAAAAAATCTAAAGTAAAAGAAGATTTAGAATTTTATACGGTAATGAGAGCCGTTAGAGCTATAGAACATTGCGATGTTGCAATTTTAGTTTTAGATGCTACACGTGGTTTTGAAGGGCAAGATGAGAATATTTTTTGGTTGGCTGAAAAAAACAAAAAAGGAATTATAATTTTAGTTAACAAATGGGATCTTATTGAAAAAGAAACTAATACCATGCGCGATTTTGAAGCGCAAGTAAGACGTGAAATTGCACCGTTTACAGACGTTCCAATTATTTTTATTAGTACTCTAACAAAACAACGTATTTTTAAAGCTATTGAAACAGCTGTTGAAGTTTTTGAGAATAGAAAAAAACGAATTCCAACTAGTAAACTAAACGATACTATGTTAGAAATTGTTAAACAATATTCACCTCCTGCTTATAAAGGCAAGTTTGTAAAAATTAAATACTGTATGCAATTACCAACACCAACACCTCAATTTGTGTTTTTCTGTAATTTACCGCAGTATATTAGAGAACCATACAAACGCTTTGTTGAAAATAAGTTACGCGAATTATTCGACTTTGAAGGTGTACCAATTATAATTTATTTTAGACAAAAATAAACTGTTTAAAACATCATAAATACTTTTCATTCCTGTGAAAACAGGAGTGAAAAAGTTTTATAAAGTTATTTATAAATTACCCTCCTATTCGTTTTATAAAATCATCTTTATAATTATTCCCTATAGGAATTCTTACATCATCAATTAAAATTCTATTTCGTTGAACAGAATGTATATATTTTAAAGATACTATATACGATCTATGCACTCTAACAAATAAATTTACTGGTAATTTTTCTTCAATTTTTTTAAAACTACTTAAGGTTAAAATTGGCTTATGTGAATTTGAAAATATTTTAATGTAATCTTTTAACCCTTCGATATATTTTATATCATCTAAGTTTAATTTAATGTTTTCGTAATCGGCTTTAACAAAAATAAAATCAAGAGTTTCTTTAGAAGCAGCTGGTTGCACCACTTTAACGGTATCTTTATTTTTCATTAAAAATATTTCCTGAGCTCTATTTACAGCTGTTAAAAACCTATGAAATGGAATTGGCTTTACTAAGTAATCTACAGCATTTAAATTAAAACCTTCAATTGCATAATGCGAATACGCAGTTGTAAAAATAAATAACGGTTTTACATCTAATGCTTTTATAAATTCAATTCCAGAAAAATCGGGCATTTCAATATCCGTAAAAATTAAATCTATATTATTCCCTTTAACAACTGAAATTGCTTCAATACCATTTGAACAAGTAGCAACTAACTTTAAAAATGGAACTTTAGATACAAAATCTTCTAACAATTCTACAGCCAAAGGCTCATCATCTATAATTAAACAATTCATCATTTTTTAAGATTTAGTACTAATTCTAGGCTGTATAATTTTTCTGATTCTTTAATTTTTAAAGAATGTGTATTAGGATATAATAAGTTTAACCTAGCTCTTATATTTTGTAGGCCTATTCCAGAGCTATCTTTATTTTTTTCGTTTATAGAAATATAATTAGTGCTAGTTAAAATAAGCTTTTGATCCTCAATAGAAATTTGAATATTAATATTTGTTTTACCCGTATAATCTGTACCATATTTAAACGCATTTTCAATAAATGAAATTAATAATAATGGCTCAATATAGTGATCTAAATTACCTCGGGCATTAAATCTAACACCACTAGAATCTTTTAATCTAAGATTTTGAAGTGCTATATAATTTTTTATATAATCAATTTCTTTTTTTAAAGATACATATTCTCTATCTGTCTCGTATAACATATACCTCATTAATTCAGATAACGTTATAATTGCATCAGTTGTAAAATCTGACTTTTTATTAGCTAATGAATAAATACTATTTAATGAATTGAATAAAAAATGAGGGTTAATTTGTGCTTTTAAAAAGGAAAGTTCTGTATTAATTTTTTGAGTCTCAATTAATGCTTTTTGTTTTTCATTTTTATACCATTCCGATACAAGTTTAACACTTGCTCCAACAGCAAATAAAAGCACACCAAATAAAATTTGAACACCCATAAAAATACTCCTATTAGGTCTTAATCTTCCAACCCTATTAGGTCGTGACATTGTAATTCCTTCCTCATTAATCAACATTTCTGGATTAAAATTTCTTGGAGGAATTAGCACATCTTTTAAATAACTTAACAGAAAAATAAATGTTATTGATACAACTATATATAATAGAATTTTTTTATTCAATAATAATTTCGGTACCAAAAAACTATAATTTAAATAGAATATTAGAATATCTAAAAGTGTTCTAAAATAGAATTGATATTCTAGTGGGAACTCTTGAAATCTATTATAAAAAGCCAATATACTTATTAAGACAATAAGCATCCAAGATAATACATGGATAATAATTGGGTTAATATTTTTAAAATAAATTTTCAATAGAATTAAATAAGAAACAAATTTACTTTTTAAAAATTATTTTGGCAGGTTTTAAAATTGTAATAACATGTTAAAATTATTTTTTTGATAAAATGAAGGGTTATACCTTATTAAGTGTATAACCCTTCTAAAATCAAACCTATATTTTAGTCGTCTTCGTCAACTTCTTCTAATGGTCTATATTCCCAGTTATCATCAAAGTAATAACTACCACTTCTACCCATTAATACAAATGCTTTATCTGAAAAACTAAATGAAACAGCATCTTGTCTTGCAGTACCTTCAAAATCTGGTTGTTCGTCCCAAGTATCTGAAGAAGGTTCGTACACCCATAAATTTTTAGTAATTCCAGAAGATTCTCCTGTTGCAATATAACCTAAACCATCTAAAGTAAAAGATACACCACTAGAAAGTAATACGCTATAATCCGCATCTTCATCATCTAAATCTGTTAATCTGTTCCAAGATTTTGAAGCCCCATTAAAAACATAAAAATCATTTTCATAAGCTCCATTTCTTAATCCTGATGCTAAATAAGCATTATCATTAATCACAAAAACTAAGGCATCTTTACGTTTATTACCACCAAAACCAACAGATTGTGTCCAAGTGTTTGAAACATCATCATACTCATAAAAGTCTTTTAATTCACTTCCATCATATCCTGTACCAATGTACCCTTTATTACCAACTGAAAAACCAACGGCACCATATCTAGCAGTACCCATAAAATCTGCTTTTTGTTCCCAAGTATTTGTAGCTGGATCGTAACACCAAAAATCATTTAGTTTATCTTCTCCATCATAACCAGTACCTATATATCCTTTTCCATTTAATTCAAAACCAACAGCACCACTACGAGCAACACCAGGAAAATCTGCTAATTGCACCCAATAATCTCCATTTTTGTTATATTCCCAAAGATCACTTAAGTAGTCCTCTCCATCATAACCTGTTACTACATATCCTTTATCACCTATTACAAATGAAACAGAATTCCCTCTTGCGGTTCCATCAAACGATGAACTTTCCACCCAGTTACCATATTCTGTATCATCATCTGATGAACAAGAAATGCTTATTACGGCAATTAAAATTGTTAAACATTTTAAATACATTTTTTTTGTAATCATAATCTTCTTTTTAACTTTTATCATTTAATAAATTGAATTTTAAACTAACTCCTGCACTAAAATTATTTTTAGTTTTAAATTCATACACACTATTCAAATTTTTATCTAATAATTCATAATCGGATTTTAATTGATATGCTGCATCAAGTTCTACTTTCCAATTATCATCTATACTATGACTGTATTTTAAGCCTGAAACAATAGAGTTAAACTGTGCTTTTTCTACCTCATCATCTATATTCACTACTATTTCATTTGTTATATTTGAGTAAAACCCTTTTGGTTTTGCATACAAACTAAACTGATTTTTTGTATTTACTTTATACAAAAATTCGATAATTGGAAAACCTACACTATACGTTAACTTTTGGTTTATAGCGCCTGCAATACTTACAACTGGTATTGGTGTACTAAATCCGTAAGATGAATTTCTAACAACTCCAAAATTAAGCTTTTTATTGATAAACATTTTAGAAAAAATAACAGCTCCATTAAAAATAACATCATCAAAAGAAATACTAGATTCAAAATTTGATGAAATTGATGGAGAAGCACTAATTAAATATCCCCAGCCATTTGAAATGGCTTTCTTAAATTGTAAAGTATATGCAACAGATTCAAAACTTTCAATACCTAAAAGGCTTTCATTTAAAACCTCATTAGAGTTGTAATTAATTTTATGATTAGAATATGCTAAACTGTTTGTTAAAACACCTTCTTTAAAATCTACCGAATAATCAAAAGCAACATTAGCTTCTTGAAATCCAACAGAATTAGAAGTACCAGGAACATAATTAAATCCTGTAACAAACAAATCATCATTCGTTTGAGCTACAATCAAATTAGCACCTAACATTAAAAAAATTAACAATACTCTATAAGCCATTATCATTTATAATTATTTTTCAAAAGTATTTAGTTATTATTTGTATAGATACCTAAAATATACTAACAAGCCTTTTTTATCTACCTAAAGTACCTTATAGTCTACGAAGCTTAATATATATTGATTATTAGCTGTTTAACATTTTGTTAACTTTTTTATCGATACAATTCAAGTACTCATCTATTTTACAGTGGTAAAACAAATGGGTTAAAATACCTTTACACAAAAAATAGAATAATGAGAAACTATTTATTAATACTTTTTCTAAGTTTTACAGCATTTATTGCTTGTGAAAGTGATACAGATACGTATACCGTAGGAGAAGATTTTTTAGATGTAGATACCAAGGTTATTGTAACTGATACAATATCAATTGAAACATCAACCATACAATTAGATTCTGTAAATACAACAAACCCTACTCGTTTATTAATTGGTGCTTTGCAAGATCAAGATTTTGGTAATTTAAAAAGCAAAACTTTCTTTAACTTGCTTACATCTACTTATGATATTAACAATGATGCAACTTTTGATTCTATTGGTATTATTTTATATTACGATACCTATTATTATGGAGACACTACCAAAACACAAACGTTTAAAGTACACGAAATAATAGAAAATTTTGAATCGCATAATGAAGACGATGATAATTTTTACAATACTTCAACATTAGAATATAGCGATACTACTTTAGGAGAGCTTACTTTTACGCCATATCCAAACAAAAAGGATTCTATTTACATTCCTATAAATCAAGATTTTGGAAGCGATTTATTTGAAAAACTTCAAGATAACGACATCAATAATTCTGATGACTTATATCAAATATTTAAAGGTTTAACAATTGCACCAGACGAAAATAGTAATGCCGTACTTGGTTTTAGCCAACCTTCTACTGTAATGAGAATGTACTACACCATAAAAGGTGAAGATGATGAAGATAATGATTATTACAACGATTTTACCATACAAAGTTATACCCAAAGCTTTAATCAAACAACAAGCGACAAATCTAATACCGTATTAAATTCTATTGAATCTTATACCGATATATTAAGCACAAAAAACACAGGTAATTTAGCGTATATACAATCTGGAACATCGTTTAATATGCGAGTAGAATTTCCTGCAATTGAAAATTTAAATGAATTAGAACAAAATAGCACAGCCATTAATGCTACTTTAAAATTTTACCCAACATTAGAGAGTTATGATACTAGTGAAACTGGAGTAGATTCACTTGCAGTATATGTTATTGATAAAAAAAATAGAGTAGTAAGCCAATTATCAAGCTTAAGTGGTAGTTCTGTTTACGCAACATTATCCAGCCAAAATGATGAGTTTGATTCGGAAAATTATTACACTGTAGATTTAACATATTTTGTAGAACAAGTTTTAACTAGTACTTATGATTTAGATTACGCTTTATTATTTCAACTTCCAAATAACAATAATGGTGTAAATAAGGTAAATATTTACGATGCTGATAATTCGGACAAGAGTATGAAACTTTCAGTTACTTATTTACTCTATTAATTATAAAATATATAACAAACAATATACTTGTGCTGAAAGAAGTAGAAATAAGACCTTAAAAAACAATAATATAAACACATGAAAAAAATACTATTTTCATTTCTAATAGTTACCTATACATCCGTTTTTATTGCAAAAGCACAAAGCGATTTTAGTTCGCCCTATTCATTATTTGGTTTAGGTGTAGAAAACTCGAACTATTTTGGAGGCTTTTCAGCCCTTGGAAACACAGGTATTGCCAGTAAAAATCTTTTTTCAATTAACAAATCAAATCCCGCATCAATAACTTCTATCGCTTCAAATTCATTTTTATATGAACTGGGTTTAAGTAGTACTTTTTCTAATAAAGAAACTGTAAATTCTTCACAGAAAAATGTCGATTTAAATGTTTCTCATTTAGCTTTCTCTTTTCAAGTAAAAGATTACTGGAAAATGAATTTTGGATTGGTTCCTTATTCTAAAGTTAGTTATGAAATTGATTTGATTAAACCTGTTGAAGGATCTTCGCAATATTTAAGTACTTCAATCACTGGTTCTGGAGGAATTAATGAAGTCTTTTGGGGAAACGGAATAAAATTGGGTAAAAACCTTTCTGTAGGATTTGAATTATCTGCTCTATTTGGTAATATAGATGAAACTGAATTAGTATATATTGGGTACTCAACTGCTACTATAACAAATTCTAAAAACTATTTTGGATTTGGTTTAAATACCGGACTACAATATACTATTAATAATATTTTTGGCACACAAACAACTTTTGGTGCTACGTTTAGTATACCAACCTATTTAAGCGGTACAGAAGATCAAACTGCAACCAAATCCTTCTCTGGATCAAGTGAAGTCGAAATTTTAAATGAAACAGATATAGATCTAGACGATTACGATTTACCTTTAAAAGTAGGTTTTGGTATTTCTTCAATCATCAACAAAAAATTAACTGTAAATGTAGATTATAAGAAAAATTATTGGTCAGATACCTACACTTCAAACAACACCTATAAGTATCAAGATCAAGAAATTTATGGAGCTGGAGTTGAATACCAACCTACACAAAATTTAAACACTTTTTGGAACAATTTAAAGTATAGAGCTGGTGTAAATTACAATACTGGGTATTTAATCTTATCAAAACAAAAAATAGACAATTATGCTGTTTCTTTAGGTGTAGGAATTCCACTTTCAAAAAGTATCTACACTTCTATGATTAATATTAATTACTCTTACGGAAAAGAAGGAACTATTAACAATAAACTAATACAAGACAATTACCATAAACTATCTTTAAATTTAAGTTTATTAGGTAATTGGTTTCAAAAAAGAAAGATTTTTTAATTAAAACGAGAGTTATTTAACTTTAACATAATTCCTTTACACACTAAATTTAATATTAATTCTCTTGTTTTTAAAAACTATATGTGCTTTTGCTTACATATAGTTTTTTTTTAATTTGTACTTTCGTATCTACATTTTACCAATTTATTTTAAACACTTCACCAAATGGAAGATATGATTTTCTACGATAGATTGCAGTTTGCATTTACTATCACATTTCACTATATATTTCCACAATTAACAATGGGACTTTCTCTAATCATTGTTTTTTTTAAATGGAAATTTTTAAGAACAAAAATTCAAAAATACAACGATGCTGCTTTATTTTTTATGAAAATATTTGCCATTAATTTTACAATGGGTGTTGTTACAGGAATTCCAATGGAGTTTCAATTTGGAACCAACTGGGCTAAATTCTCTGAACTAACAGGTGGAATAATTGGACAAACATTAGCAATGGAAGGAATGTTTTCTTTCTTTTTAGAATCTTCATTTCTAGCCTTATTTATTTTTGGTGAAAAATTAATGGGACAAAAATTGCATTTTTTAACTGGCTTTTTGGTGTTCTTAGGTTCTTGGGCTAGTGGTTGGTTTATTTTAGCTACTAATGCTTGGATGCAACATCCTGTTGGTTATGAAATTTTAGATAATGGAAAATTTGTACTTGAAAACTTTTCAGAATTATTTAGTAACCCTTGGTTAATACCCGCCTTTTTACACAATCAATTTGCTTCTGTAGTTACTTCTGCCTTTGTAGTGGCAAGTATTGGAGCCTTTTATATTTTAAGAAATAAAAACTTAGAACACGGTAGGTTATTTTTAAAAACCGGTGTTATTTTCGGATTAGTTTCTAGCTTATTAGTTGCTTTTCCAACAGGAGATTGGAATGCTAAAAATGTAGCTAAATATCAACCTGCAGCTTTTGCCGCAATGGAAGGTATTTTTGAAACTGAAGATGCTGGTGCCGAAATTGTGCTTATTGGACAACCAAATATGGTTGAAAAAAAATTGGACAATAAAATTGCTGTGCCTAATATTTTAAGCTTTTTAACCTATCAAGATTGGAACAGGCAAATTGCAGGTATGGATCAGTTTAAAAAAGAAGAACTGCCAGATAATATTCCTGCTCTATATTATTCTTACCATATTATGGTTGGCTTAGGTACAATTTTTATTGGTATTATGTTTCTAGCTGCTTTTTTCCTTTGGAAGAAAAAATTACATCTAATTAGACCTTTACTATGGGCCATTATGTTTTTGGTACCGTTTCCATATATTGCAAATATTACAGGTTGGTATGTTGCAGAATTAGGAAGACAACCTTACTTAGTTTATGGTTTATTAAAAACAATCGAAGGTGTTTCACCTACGGTTTCTTCCGGAAACACACTATTTACACTCTTAGGTTTTGTAGGCCTATATTTACTGCTTGGATTGTTATTTTTAATATTGGTTGGTAAAACTATTCATCAAGGTCCTAAACCTATAAAACATTAAACTATGGAACTATTTTGGTATATTATTATTGCACTTGTATTGGCCATTTTCTTTGTTTTAGATGGTTATAATTTTGGTACAGGTATTATTCATTTATTTTTTGCAAAAAAAGAAAAAGATAAAAAAGTAGTAGCAAAAGCTGCTGGACTATTTTGGGATTTTAATGAAGTTTGGCTTGTAGCTGGTGGAGGAATGCTTTTTATGGCTTTTCCAACATTTTACGCATCTGTATTTAGCGGTTTTTATTTACCGTTAATTATTGTGCTTTGGTTAATTGTATTTAGAGCTATAGGACTCGAATTTAGAAGTCAGTTTAACAATAAAATGTGGACTTCAATTTGGGATACCTCTTTTGGAATTTCTAGTTTATTGTTAGCTCTATTTTTTGGTGTTGCCCTTGGAAATGTTGTTAGAGGTGTTAATTTAGGAGGTGTAGAAGATGGAGCATCTTTATATGAAGCTCATTACTTTTTCTTACCACTATGGGATAGCAGTTTTAGCCCATTAACCGAGCACCCTGGAGTTATAGATTGGTTTACGTTAATTATTGGAGTTATTGCCGTAGTAACTCTAGCTATTCATGGAGCTACTTGGATTCGTTTAAAAACAAATGCATCTATTAATGAAAAATTAAAAAATGTAATTTTTACCCTAACTATTGCTTTAAGTTTTCTAACTGTATTTTCTTTAATTATATGGCAAATTGTTAATCCAAATTCATTAAATAATTTTGTTGAAAAACCATATTTATTAATATTTCCAATTTTATATTTAATAGGATTAATAGGGTTATTTTTTATTAAGAAAATAAAAAAAGATGTTCATAGTTTTATCTTTTCAACATTGCTAATAATTGGCGGAATAACATCCTCTTTAGCTTCAATATTCCCTGTAATATTACCTTCTACAAATCCAGAAAACGATTCATTAACAATTTACAATACAGCTGCCTCTAATTACGGATTATCTGTTGCATTTAATTGGGCAATTGTGGGTATTATTTTACTTGCAATTTATATTATTATTCAAAGAAGACTTTTAAAAGGAAAAATTGACAAGATGGATTACGGACATTAATTTAATAATTATGACTGCAACTTTAATTTCATTAATTAGTATTTTAATAGGTATAATTGGAGCTAATACAGCTGCTATTACTTTTAAAAAACATTCGTTAGGTGTTATTGGAAACACCATTGCAGGTGTATTTGGAAGCATTTTGTTTATTAAATCTTTTGGCCGTTTAGGTTTTGATCCTTTTACAATAGTTAAATCAGGTTCTATAAATGTTATTCTATTTTTTTTAAACTTATTAGTTTCATTTTTAGGAGGTGTAATTGCTTTAATACTGATTAAAAAATTAAAAATAATTTTAAATAAAAACACATGAAAATAGCCATACCAACAAACGATAGAGTCTCCATTGCAAAAAGAACTGGAAGAGCTTCAGAATTTGCTTTTTACTCCATTAAAAACGGAGAAATTGAATCTGTAACCTACAAAGAAAATACACATAGCCACAATGATCACGATAGAAATGAAGGACATCATCGTGGTGAACACGAAGAACATGACCATGGTGGACATGCACATGAACATGGAGAACACAGCCATGACGATCTTTTAGAAATTTTAACTGATATAGATCTTTTATTGGTAAGAGCCGTGGGAAAATATATGCGTAAAACTTTAAAAAAAGGAGATTTCGATTATAAATTAGTAAAAATTGATGCTATTTCTGAAATTTTAAAAGACTATCTATAATACATTCTAAAAAATAATATCGTAAAAATTAGTTATATTTATTATTGAATTTTAAAAAATGAATATAAAATTTAAAAAAAGACATTTAAAAATTAATCTAATTTTTGGAATTGTTTGGCTAATATTTGGATTACTAAGTATTTTCACTAAAGAAAAGGCTTATTGGACAGATTATGGATATATAATAATTTCAATCTTATATTTACTTACATATTTTTACCAAAAACAATATAAATATATAACCATTGAAAACGGAATTTTAAAGATAAATGGTGCTTTTGGAAAGAAAATTAACCTATCTAAAGTAAAACAAATTAAAAAATTTGCTGGAGATTATATTCTAAAAACCGATAAAAAAGAATTGACAATCAATACACAAATAATAGACCCAGACTCACTTATAGAATTAAATACTGAATTGGAAAAGTTGAATGTTAAATGGAATTAAAAAACTGAGTTAAAATTATAACGCATCCAATTCAATAGGTTCAATGCGTTTTATTCCTTTTCTATTCATAATTACAAGATACCGTTTAAATGTTATTCCTTTTTCAGTATAAAATTTTTGAATAAGATTTATATGATAAATTCTATTGCCTACTCTATTAATAATTTTACCTTTTTTTAGTAAAGAATATTCTTTTTTTGGATCGTCCATTTGAGTAGTAAATCTATACAAATTTATACGCGTAATATCCACAATACTATTTAATCTATTGTCAGAAATTTCTTCACCAAATTTTTTAGGGTAGATTACAATTTTCTTTTTGTATTGGATAATCTGCTCTCCTAAAAAATTATAATCTGCAGCTATAAATTTATTTTTTAAACGGTGTTTTTTAACTTTTGGACCTAATTTATTAAACGGAACAAACGTAAAATTTTCTTTAACAATACCAATTAAATTTGCCCCTGAATCTTTAATTTTTATTTTAAAATCGTGATAAAAAGAACTAGCTCTACTTACAAATAATAAACCTATCGATGCTTTTATTCTATCTTTAAACATATAACCAACTACCAATGCTATAAAAAAAGGCAAGGTAAAATTACCGTATATTTGTTGGTAATAAAAAGCAACTGCTGTAGAAAAAACCATTGCTAAACCCGCTGCAAAGGCAAATATAGACTGTTCAAAAAAGGCGCCATCTTTTCTAATATCTCTATTTAAAAACAACACACTTTCTATAAACTTTTTTAGTTGACTTCTTTTATGAAACAGTATTTCATCAAAATAATCTTCACTATTAGTAACATCAAAATTTTGTAATTTCCTATAGGTTTGCTCCTCTTTAATAAAGGCAATTAATTCTTTTAAAATTTCTTTATCTACATTATTAATTTTATAAAACTCTAACCAAACAATTAAGTAATAATTTATTATATTACTAATATATTCATCTCCATATTTTATAGTATTTTTTAAATCTTCAGCTACTTTTAAGGCTTCAATACGTAAAACCAAATCTCTATAGATTACTAAAACTTTTTTAAGTTTATTAAAATATTCTATCGATTTTATTATCTCTGATTTTCTGTTATTTTTTAATAATAATGTTGCTGTTCTAAGTGTATTATTTAAAATAGCACCCAACATTTTAACCCTAGATTCAAACTCTAGCTTATTCTTTTTTGATACTTTTTTACCCGATATTTTTTTTACAATTTTAATTAATTGATGTAGTGGCCCCGTTTTTACATTAAGAATTTCATCTAACGTATATTCAGATGCATTGTACCTAATATATACTTTAACATCGTTATAAAATTTAGATTTCGGATAGGTTTGATTGTTAATATTTAAGCCATTAGGAATAAAAAGATACGTAAGTGTATTATAGGTAGTTTTCTTCTTTTCAGAAAGTATTTCATAAATAGATTTTATTTCTAAAGAAAAATTATCGTGTATTTTTACGTTATCTTGTATCATTTGTACTTAATAATCTAAAATAAACCATTTGGTGTAATACCTAACCATTTAAAATAGGTCATTGCCATTACAATTGACATAATCCAAGCAATAACTTGCATCGTAAATCCAAATTTAAATCCATCGGACATACTGTAATGATTTGTAGAGTATGACAGTAACGCTGGTTTACTATTAAATGGCAAAGTATATACATGTTCTATTAACATTGCTACTGGAAATGCCAAACTCATAATTGAAAAATTAAAACGTGTTGCAATACCAATAGCTATCGGAATAAAAATCATTGCTCGCATGGTTTTAGACTGCATAAATAACGCACTAAAAATCATTGCAGCAGTTAATACAACATATAAAACCCAAAATGGAGTTTCTGCTCCAAAACCTAAAGCATCAAACGATGCATTTACAGATATTGAAGGAAGATCTGTTACCTTAAAACCTGCACCTAAAGTATAAGCACCGGCAGAGAATAATAATAAATGCCAAGGAATATCTACATCGTTCCACTTTACAATACCAATTTTAGGCATTAAAGCAATAATTGCACCAACAAAAGCTACTGCAGTAGGACTAACACCGTGCCATTTATCTGTAACCCATAAAGCCAAAATACTTACAAAGATTATAATTGATTTAATTTCTGTAAACGAAATTTTACCAAGATCTTTTAAGTCTTTTTTAAGGCTTTCCATTCCTCCAGGAATACTTGGCGCACGATCTTCTTTTTTTATTGGAAAAATAATTTTAATACCAATTATCCATCCTATTAGCATTAAAGCCATTGCAACTGGAAAAGAAGCAATCATCCATTCCGAGAAAAAGATATCACTTCCAACGGCACCTGCTATTAACGAAGCTGCTAACAAATTAGCCCCAGAACCCGTTAAAAACGAACTTGCTCCCATATTATTTTGAAATAAATTTTGAAGCAACACATTACGTCCTACATTATTTTTTTTGCCATTTGAAGCTCCATAAATTGCAGCAACTACCATAAAAACTGGTAATAAAATAGCTGTTTTTGCAGTAGTTGCTGAAATAAATAAAGACAACACAACATTAATAACCATAAAACTTAAAATAACAGAAGAAGCACTTTTCCCAAATTTAATTATAAACCAAAGAGCAAATCTTTTAGCCACTCCGGTTGCCACTAACATGCTTGCCAAAACAAATGACATAATGTTTAACCACATTACTTTATGACCTAATTGCGCATAAGCCACTTGTTCTGGTAATACTTGTGTTAACACCAAAGCTATAATTAAAATCAAAGAGGTTAAATAATTAGGAATTGCTTCTGTAATCCATAAAATTAAGGAAGATACAAAGATTGCTAGCATTGCTTTATTAGAAAAAATAAACTTTTCTAACCCAATATTTTCTAGATTATTATGAGCGCTTTCACTTAAGTTTGCGACATCTAAATTATCTAAAAATGGTATTTTTAAAACAAATAAAATGAGTACAAAAGAAATAATTGCCAAAGGTCCTCCTATCCGCATTAAAAACTGTTCAAATTTAGATTTTTCACGTTTAGGAAGTTTCTCCATTCGATAGTTTTTCATATCTAATACATCAAACCCATTTTGTAATAGTGCACTCATTTATTTATTTTTTAAATTATAATTTCAATTATTTTTAAACTATTTCCAATCCTTATAAGGATTTTTCATTAACATAGAATTGTAATATTTTACCTGTCCTGTTACTTCTTCACCCAACCAACTTGGCTTAACAAAGTCTTCTTCTTCTGAAGAAAGTTCTACCTCAGCAACTGTTAATCCTTCATTTTCACCATAAAACTCATCAACTTCAAACGTATGCTCTCCAGATTTTACATTAAAACGTGTTTTATCTATTACACCTGGTTCACTAATTTTTAGCAAATCTGTAGCGTCTTTAACAGAAATTTCTTTTTCCCATTCAAACCTAGAGGCTCCAGATTTATTTCCAATACCCTTAACTGTAATAAAACCTTTATCTCCTTTAATTCTAATACGAACAGTACGTTCTGGAACTGTTGATAAAAACCCTTGAACTATTTTTGTTTGATTAAAAGAAGCTTCTTTAAAATCATCGTTTTTTACTAAAAACTTTCTTTCTATTTCTTGTGCCATTTTATTATATTTTTAATTTGCTAATGGTTTATTAATCCAACCTATTACACGTTTTATTGCTTGTAAATAATTGATGTTTTCTGCACCTTCTAGTTTACAATCTACAATTGTTTTTTTAATATCATCTAACTCTGTAGATTCAGAATTAATAGTTACTACTTTTGCTCCGTTAATTAATACATTTCCTACTTCACATAAAGTATTATTTACCATATACCCAAAGCGTTGTTTGTGTACTCGAACTCCTTGTAAATCTGGATTAGCATCAATCATTTCTAAAAATTCTTCTAGAGTATACGTTTCTTTAGTTAATGCTGGCATTGCAACTTGAAATGCTGGAAAAACATCGTTTTCTAATACTTGTTTTGAAATTGGAAATTCACCTTTCATTAATGGATTCCATTGCTCTAAACCATCAACACTTTGTACAAATGTTTTAATATCCATTTTACCATCGCGTATTTTGGTATTATTAATATCGTTGGTTTTAGATAAAATATATATTTCTTCTGAAGTTCTTTCCCAAACTTTTTCTGGAATTGGCACTGATAAACGTGCCATATATTTTGATTCTAGGTCAAAGTTTTGACCAAAAGTTCTAAACTCAAAACGTGGTTTTGAGATTTCGCCTACTTTCATTGCTGGTTTTGTCATAATTATATTTTTAATTTCAATATTTTTTTATTCAATTGGTTTTTTAAAATTATATAGTGTAGAATTTGAATCACTCACTACATAAATATTACTATTAGTTACTGCTATTCCTTCTGCTTTAATAACATCTATTTTATAACTTTTAATTAGAACTCCTTTTAAACTGCATTTATTTATTGTTTTACTTTCATCGCTTAAAATCCACAATATGTTTAATTCTTTATCATGAAATATTCCCGAATAATCTGAAGCAAAATCTAAATTATAAGATTCAATAATTGAAAAATCAGTTCTTAAACGCATCAATATTCCTGGATTTTTTTCATTAATAGCAAAAAATGTATTGTCATTTAAATTATAGGCAATTCCTTCAAGACCACTGTTGGACTCGTTATTACCATAAATCACATTATTTTTTTTATAATTTTTTAGAATTAAATCGTATTCAACAATTTGTTTAGCTCTTTCTTCAACTAGTACTACTTTACTAGCTGAAACTACTGAAATTCCTTCAATATCTTCTCCGTTATACGGGTACTCTTTTAACACTGTTCCGTCGGTAGATAACTGGTAAATATTATTTGTATTATCACTAACTGTATATAAAGTTGTACCTGATGTATTAATTGCCAAACCTGATGCTTCTGATACATTTATTTTAGTACTTGAAATAAGTTCGAGATCATTATTTATTTCTTCAACATTAGAATCGCTCTTATTACAAGCTAAAAGTAAGGCCATAAAAGCCATGGTAAAACACAATATTTTACTTAAACGCATCATTTTAAAAGTACCAGCTTGTATAAATTTACAAGCTGGTTTTATTAATTATTGAACTGTATAAACATTCCAAAGTGTTGGATCATCTTTAAAATCGTCTGACTCATCAACAGTTCCTCCGCCTGGTGTATCATCTAGAGACATTGCTCCTGTATTTGAATAGTAGTATTCTGCAGTATCTGTAGATATACGTACATAGAATGACACTTTAGCTCCTGTTTCGCTTAAAGATAATTCATCTCCATCTGTAACAACATCTTTTAAATTAATAGTTACACCTGTTTGTGTAAATGTAGCATCATCTTCTCCAGAAACTTTATTTGCTTTAATATATTCTGGTTCATCACCTACAGCAAAATAAACTCTGGCTTCTGTAATTTCTTCAGAGCTAGTATATGCTAATACAAGGTTAATATCTGATCCTGGAGTTGGATTTGTTGGAAATGTTAAACTTGTTAAAGGTCCTTCTGTAGATGTAATTGTAGTATCTACAACATCATTATATGTTATGGCTTCAACAGTATAACTAGGCCAAGTTGTACCTAAATCGTGATTAAAATCTCCACCATCTTCTTCCATTGGGTAATACGTTTTTGTACCATCTACATATTCAACTCTAATATAATAGTGAACTTCACCTTCTATATTAAGAGCAGGAACTACAGCTTCCCAGCTATCACCATTTTGAGTCATTACAATTTTAGTCTTATCATCAAAACCATTGTCTTCATCTTGTTGTTCACCAGGTAATAAATAATACAATCTTAATTCATCAACTTGCTCTGGATATAATGGTGTAGCAGTAAAAGTAACATTACCTCTATTACCATCTATTTCGCCTTCAAAATTTAACTCACTTAAACCACCAACAACTAAAAATTCTGCAGGTTCGTTAGTTCCATTACTTGGGTAATACGATTTTAAACCAGTATTATCTGTTGCAACAACATAATATTGTACAAGCTCACCAACATTTGCTTTAGGTACAGAAGTTTTGTACTCACCATCTACCAATGCCATATCTAAAGATTGTACACTTTCACCAATAATAAGAACTAATTTTACTGAAGAAATACCATCGGCATCTGATGCACTAACAGCATAAACATCTGTATACTCAGTAATGGAACTAGCATCTAAAAAAGGTGCTGTATTTGCAACAGACCCATTAGAAGAATTTGGAGTTGGAGAACTAATTTTCCATTCACCTGCACCATCAATTTCTCTTGCCCAAGTTAAGCCAACATTACTACTCATATCTGGTGTAACCGTATGATCTACAATTGTTCCATCAGGCTCAAATAAACCTACATCTTCTCCTCCAGAACTAATAGACTCTCCAGATTCGTCAGCATCAACAAGGTAAAAACCACCTGCTGATATAATTGTTCCAGAAGGTATTTCATAACCACCTACTGTTGCTTTATCATTTAAAAAGTAACCTGAGATATCCATATCTGTGGTACCACTATTGTAAACTTCAATCCAATCTGGAGCATCATTTACATCTTTCGACATAATTTCATTTAATTTCAGCACACTACCTTCTACAATAGGCTCATCTTTTGTCATCATCTCATCTTCTACACAACCTATAGTAGCAGATAACATAATAATACTTAGAACTATATATTTTAAATTTTTCATTGTTTTATTTTTTAGATATAATTATTAAAAATTAACTTCAAGTCTTAAAGAAACCTGACCATAATCATCACCTGCTTCTCCTTCGGATTCTGTTACTAAAGACCAATCTTTAGTTGGGTTTCCAGAAGCATCTGTACCTACATATAATTTCCCTTTTCCATTTGCAAAACGGTCATGGTTATGATACACATAATTTAGAGCAACTTTTACATTAGGATTAACATAGTAATTTAAACCTGCTGAATACCCTTCAGCTGATCCTCCATAAATTGAAGCATCAAAATCGTTTAAATCAATAAAATCGTAACGTAAAGCTAATTCAATATCTCCTTTATCAGAACCTGGTGTAATTCTTGTAAATTCACCTTCTTTAGTATTGTAATTATGTTTACCACCTAATAATAAATAGGCTGCTTGTGCATAATAACCTTTAAAAGAAGCATCAATACCATCAATCATATTAACATTATGTTCTTTATATTCTCCTTGGAACATAACTCCTTTATATTTTCCTGCTAATTCAAACGTATAACCAAAAACATTATCTACTCCTGAAATATCATCAGTATCTAAGAATTTTTTTCTATTTACTACTGAATGAGAACGTGTACTAAGTCTATAAGCACCACCTTCCCAATATGTTTTTGGAGTTCTATGTGTAGCCGCAACACCTATATGTAGTAACTTTTCATTGTCATTAATAGGAGCCCAAACAGCTCTACCAGTTAAAGAATATCCTTCATCTACACCATCATCTTTATTGGCATCTTTTGTTATAGTAACTTCTTCAGCATCACCAACAGTATTAAAGTGAACACCTGCAACAAATAAAAACTTATTTGCATAAATATTTGTTTGAAAACCTAAATGACGAGAAGGGTCGAATGTTGAAGCTAAAGATCGCTCCATAAATAATAAATATCTAGAAGTTGTAGTAGTTTCCATACCATAACCTTCTTTAAAATGACCAGCTTTAATATCCCATTTTCTAGAATCTGCGGTATATTTTAGATAAGCATCTTTAATTTCTGTTCCAGAACTTTCAAAATCTAAATCTATTTCTCCATACCAATTTTTCCAAAATTCGGCTTTTAAAGCAAAACGCATTCTACGTATTGTAATACCATTACCTAGCTCGTTTAACGCATCATTAGAAAACATATACGCATCTAATTGAGCTCTGTTATCCATCCACATTTTATAATTACCATCTTCTGAAAACCACTTGATAAAACCATCTTGCGCCTCAGTATGTAGAGGAATTGCCTCTACTTCTTGTCCGTATTGGTTAATACGAATATTATCCTTTTTTTCTTGGGCATTTAACCCTATTCCAAATAGAATTAATGCTACAACTAATGTACTAACTTTACTTTTCATTATTTTATGGTTTAGTTTAAATTCATATTATATTTATAGTTTACTGATTATTTCCGATAAATTATTTTCGCGTTTTAAATGCATTTTTTTCCGTAACCTATGTCTGTTTACCTCAACACTTTTTGTTGAAATATTTAAAATTGAAGCCATATCTTTTGAACTTAAATTTAAGCGAACTAAAGCACATAAATGCTGTTCGTTCTCAGTTAAGTTCGGATATCTATTTAACAATCTGAAATAAAAATCTCTATTTAATTCGTTGATATAAATATTAAAACGCTGACGTTCTTTATCAATACTAAGATTTTCAACAATTAGTTTTTTTAAGTTCGAAAGCTCTTCTTGATTGGTGTCTGATTTATTTATTATTGCATCAATTTTAGTTCGTAACTTTTCTAGAAACCGATTCTTTTGAATAATACTTAAAGCAATATTCATTTGCTCTTTTCTTTTAAATTCAATTTCTTTTTCAAGCTCTGCATTTTCTGAATTTACCTTAGTTAATTCTGTCTTTAAAAAGGCTTCTTGTGTTTTATACTTTCTAACTATATCTGTTGATTGCTCATCTTTAGAATGTAATTTGTCGCTTGTTAATTTTAATGCTAAAACAATTATTACAGCTATTAATATTATAATTATGGTATATAACAAAGGTTGAAACAAGTTAATATTTAAAGCAGTTTCAGCTGAAGTTGGTAAATTATTAAGATTAGTAGTTGCAGATTTTAAAGCTGTATTTGTGCCATTAAACACTTGTAATTTAAAGACATTGTCCATAAAAAACAAAGATACAAATGAAACAAAACCAGCAATTATTGGTGTGGTAATCCACCCTAATGAAATTCTACCCAATACATTAAATTTAATTCCTCTACCACCTTTTAACAAGCCAACACCCATAATTGCACCAACAATAGCTTGCGAACTTGAAACTGGCACCAAAGGTATTCCTGGTAAGCCAATACTTTGTATGGCATTTGATAAAGAAGAGGATGAAAAAATAAATAAAACCATAGCATGTGCTAACACAATTACCAAAGCAGCTTCTGCGGATAATTTCATTAAATCACTACCCACAGTCATCATTACTTTTTTAGAATAAGTTACTATACCTACTGCAATAGAAATACCACCTACTAAAAATAATAACTGAATACCATCTAAGGCAAAAAATCCAAAGTCTAAATAAATATCGGGTACAGAAGGTATAAATACCCCAACAACATTTGCTACATTATTTGCTCCCAAACTATAAGCACCAAAAGCACCTATTATTAAAAGTGCATATTTTAAATAAGCATCTAATTTTATGAGATGAATTTGACTTCTTTCAAGAAAGAATTTCAACAATAAATACAATAAAATTGCAAAAATAGCACCCAAAATTGGCCCTGCTACCCAAGTACTAACAATTTTACCTAAAACAGTAATATCTGTTGTATTCCCTGAATAAAAATTCCAACCAATAATTGCACCAATAATTGCTTGTGACGTAGATATAGGTAATTTTAAACGAGTCATCCAAAAAACTGTAACACCTGCACAAAGAGCAACAGTAAAAGCACCACCTATAGCATTTACAGATCCTAATTTACCAAGTGTATCCGATGCACCAGCTCCCTGTAATACAGCTCCTAAAATAACGAAGATAGAAGCAATAATAACAGCTACACTAAATTTCACCATTTTAGATCCTACTGCAGAGCCAAATATATTAGCTGCATCGTTGGCTCCTAAAGACCAACCTAAAAATAAACCACTTGATAAAAAGAATAAAAACATAGGATGTTGTTTTATTACATTTTTATTTTTATAACTAATGAAGAAAGCAGTTTAGCAACTACTTTTGATGCTTCGGCAACCTGTTCTACATGTAATGTGAAATAACGTAAATGTATTTTTTCACTTAACTTTAAAAAAGGCATGTCTTTAAACAATGTTCTTTTTATTTTGGTTGCTAACTTTTCAGTTTCACGTTCGTAAAAAATTACTTTTTGTAACTTATCTTTTACTAAATTAGGAGCCGTAAAAAAAACTCTTGCTGCTGGTATTACATTTTCAGCAGACTTTACAGATAAAGAAACCAACCTTGAGAAATCATTTTTTATATCTTCTGGAAAATATGGATCTTCTACATCAAACTGACTTAAATTATCTTTTATCTTATCTATAATGTCATCTGTTTTTTCTAATAGACTTAAAATATCACTCGAATAATTAGGCATTAAAGAATGTACATAAAAATCATTTTCAATCTTTCTAATTATTGCATCAGCAGATTCTTCCTGTTTATTAACTTTATCTAAATTGTTTTCAAACTCAGAAAGATTCCCTTCTAAATAATTATTGATACCTTCTTTAAAGTTTAATATCCCTAACTCAACAGTATCAAAATATTCATCAATATTTAGAATAACATTTTTGGAAGTTTTAAATATTCTAATCATAATTCAAAATCTTTACACCAAAGTTAAATATACATTCAAGTATTAAAAGTGACATATGTCACTTATTAAAGTTCACTTTAAAAAATGTAGGTTATTTAAAATTTTATACTACTGAAAATAAACAGATTAAAACACTTATGTAGTGTTTATAATAAATTATAACAGCCTAGTGTAGTGTTTTTTTATGGTTTTATTATTTTTTATATATGAAAATACCCTACAGATTTAAGATCAAAATTAAAAGAAATAACTCCCAAAAAAACCCTAACAGACAATGATTACATAAAATTAACACTTTAAAAAAAGAAGTTCTTAACCACATTTTACAGTTTAATAATAAAAATAAACTAAAAAATTGATATTAAGAAACTTAAGAGATGTTTTTAAGTTTGAAGTTTAAATAGCAGTTTTAAAAAATATTTTGCATTTCATTATTAACAATATGTTAAGTTACCATCAACTTTAATCTACTTAGCCTCTACTTAATAAACTTGGCACACTTTTAGCATAAAAAAAAATTAAAGTTTTAAAAACCAAATATGAATACAAAAAACATAATACTCTCATTAATCACACTAGTTATAATAAGTTGCAACACAACAAAAACAGTGAATACAGAAACTAAAGGTAGCTCAGACATAAAACAAGAAATTACAAATAACAATCCGATTACCGAAAAATATTGGAAATTAAAAACTTTATCTGGAAAGGATATTAAAATGGATGAAAAACAAGAAAGAGAAATCTATTTTACTTTAAAGTCTGATGAAAATAGAGTTGTTGGATTTGCTGGATGCAATAACTTTAGTGGAACTTTTACAATAGAAGAAGGAAATCGTATTCGTTTTAAACAAATATTTTCAACACTAAAAGCTTGTCCAGACCTGAACATCAACGAATCTGAATTTTTAAAAATATTTAATCTTGTAGATAACTACACCATAAATGGAGACACCTTAAATTTAAATATTGGAAAGCGTGCACCTTTAGCCGTTTTTGAAGCTGTCTACTTTTAACTACATGCCAAAAAGTTGAATAATCTGATTTTTAGTAAAAAATGCACTTCTACCAAATGTATTATTGTTTAAATTATTTTGGTATACATAGAGCATATATTCACCATTTAATTTTTTAAAATTAAATTTCACAATAGTATCATTATTTGTTTGTATAATAACTTGATGCCCTTTATTTCTATTAAAACCATTTATTAGTATAGAATAAATAGTTTCTTTATTAGGAAAGTTAAATGATTTTTCGTGAGTAGAAGTTACAGATTTTACATCTGAATAAACCAACGAAAACAGATTGTCAATTTTTAGAAGTTTTACAAAATGAGTACCAACTTTCACATTCCCAATCTCTTGACAAAATATTACTGAATAAAACAACAGAAAAGGAATTAAAAATTTTAATCTCATAAAGTATATTTCATTAAAAAGCACAAAAAAACCTGCAGAATCTGCAGGTTTAATTTTGCTCCCCCTCTTGGGCTCGAACCAAGGACCCTCTGATTAACAGTCAGATGCTCTAACCAACTGAGCTAAGGAGGAATGCAATTTGCTTTTGCGAGTGCAAATATACAAGCTTTTCTTATTTTTGCAATGTTTTTTTAAAAAAATTTCACTTTTTTTTTACTTATTTTTTTTCACATTTATAAATACTTGTAAATTAGAATTTTGTAGAATCAAAAAAATGTATTTTTTTAGAACATTTTTGTTATTTATAATAAAAAAAGTTGTTAAAAATACACTTTTATAACCTAATTACTTTTTTTTTGTCATTTATACAATAATTCATAAAATACCCTAATTAAAATGGTAGTTTTAGTAAAAGTTGTATTTTTGTCAAGATAAATAAAACAATAGACTACTAACATAAAACATGGATAAATTTTCATTTTTAAATGCTGTACATACAGAATTTATAGCCGATTTATACGATCAGTATCTAATTAACCCAGACAGTGTAGAAACAAGCTGGAGAAGTTTTTTTCAAGGATATGATTTTGCAAATGAGAACTACTCAGTAACAGATGCTGAAGTTCAAATTCCAGAAAATGTATTTAAAGAATTTAAAGTAATTGATTTAATTAACGGATATAGAACACGTGGACACTTTTTTACAAAAACAAATCCAGTTCGTGCACGCAGGCAATATACACCTACTTTAGATATCGAAAATTTCGGTCTTTCCGAAAACGATTTAGATACGGTTTTTGATGCCGGTGGCATGATTGGGTCAGGTAAAAATACGCTTCGTAATATTATAAAACACCTTCAAAACATTTATTGCGATTCTATTGGTGTAGAATATATGTATATTCGAAATCCAAAAGAAATAAAATGGCTTCAAAAACAATTAAACAAAAACTCTAATCACCCTAATTACTCTGTTGAATCTAAAAAGTACATTCTTCAAAAATTAAATCAAGCTGTAACTTTTGAAAACTTTTTACAAACTAAATACGTTGGGCAAAAACGATTTTCTTTAGAAGGTGGTGAAACTTTAATACCAGCATTAGGGTCTGTTATTAGAAATGCTGCAGAAATTTATGATGCAGACGAATTTGTTTTGGGTATGGCTCATAGAGGGCGTTTAAATACACTTGCCAATATTTTTAGAAAACCTATTCGCGATATTTTTAGTGAATTTGAAGGAAAAGATTTTGAAGATGAAACCATTGATGGAGATGTTAAATACCATTTAGGATTAACAATTAACAAAACCTTAAAAAACAATAAGGAACTAAAAATGAATTTAGTTCCAAACCCTTCACATTTAGAAACTGTTGGGCCAATAGTAGAAGGTATTACACGTGCAAAAATAGACAAAACATATAACGGAAATAATTCCAAAATATTACCAATTATCGTTCACGGTGATGCTGCAATAGCTGGACAAGGCTTGGTATATGAAGTAACACAAATGAGCAAACTGCCTGGATATACTACAGGTGGAACAATTCATATTGTTATAAACAACCAAATTGGGTTTACTACTAACTATCTAGATGGTAGATCTAGTACTTACTGTACAGACATTGCCAAAGTTACCTTATCACCCGTTTTACACGTAAATGCAGATGATGTTGAAGCCGTTGTACACGCAGTTGAAATGGCTTTAGATTTTAGAATGAAATTTAAGCGCGATATTTTTATAGACCTATTAGGTTATAGAAAATATGGCCATAATGAAGGTGACGAACCTAGATTTACACAACCAAAATTATACAAAGCAATTGCTAAACATAAAAATCCTAGAGATATTTATGCTGAAAAATTAATTTCAGAAGGCGTTATCGATTCGCAATATTTAAACAATACAATTGCTGATTTTAAAAACTTATTAGAAAAAGAATACCAACTATCTAAACAAGCTGAAACCTCTAAAGTTAGAGAGTTTATGAAAGATACTTGGAAAGATTTTGAAAGACATAGATTAGATGCTATGTTAATTTCTGAAACTACAGATTATCCAAAATCAAAATTACAAGAAATTTCAAAAACAGTTTCTACAGTTCCTGAAGGTGTAAAATTTTTAAGAAAAGCTGAACGTATTCTTAGAGATAGAAATAAAATGGTTTTTGAAACCGATAAAATTGATTGGGGAATGGGAGAAACCTTAGCCTACGGAAGTTTACTTCAAGAAGGTTTTGACGTTCGTATATCGGGTCAAGATGTTGAACGTGGTACTTTTAGCCACAGACACGCAATTATACGAGATGAAATTTCTGAAGAAAGAATAAACCTATTAAATACTGTTAAAGGCAATAAAGGGCAAATGTATATTTACAACTCTTTATTATCTGAATACGGTGTTCTTGGGTTTGATTATGGTTATGCAATGGCAAATCCAAATACATTAACTATTTGGGAAGCGCAATTTGGAGATTTTAGTAACGGTGCACAAATTATTTTCGACCAATACTTATCTGCTGCAGAAGATAAGTGGAAACTTCAAAATGGTATTGTAGTTCTACTCCCTCACGGTTACGAAGGACAAGGGTCTGAGCATTCATCTGCACGTATGGAACGTTATTTACAATTATGTGCAATAGATAATATGATTGTTGCAGACTGTACAACACCAGCTAACTTTTACCATTTACTACGCCGTCAAATGATTCGTAAATACAGAAAACCTCTTATTGTATTTACACCAAAAAGTTTATTGCGTCATCCATTAGTTACATCAACTTTAGATGAATTTGCAAATGGTAATTTTGAAGAAGTAATAGATGATACTATTGCTCCAGAAAATGTAACTAAATTAGTATTTTGTACAGGTAAATTTTATTATGATTTACTTGCTGAAAGAACAAGTTTAGAAAGAAACGATATTGCTTTTGTAAGAATTGAGCAACTTTTCCCGCTTCATCTAGATAAATTACAACAAATTATTGATAAATATCCAAATGTAAAAAATTATGTTTGGGCACAAGAAGAACCTGAAAACATGGGTGCTTGGAGTTATATGTTACAACGTTTTAGATTAGTACCTTTAGAAGTAGCTTCACAGCCATTTTATGCTGTTCCTGCAGCAGGTTCATCTGCACGTTTTAAAAGAAGACATAAAAGAATATTAGACAAAGTATTTCAAACTAACGAATAAAAAAATCGTCATAAAAAGACAAAAAATTAACAACAATGGTTTTAGAAATGAAAGTTCCCTCTCCGGGAGAATCAATCACAGAAGTAGAAATTGCAACGTGGCTTGTAGAAGATGGTGATTATGTTGAAAAAGATCAACCAATTGCTGAAGTAGATTCAGACAAAGCAACTCTAGAATTACCTGCAGAAGAAAGCGGAATTATAACTTTAAAAGCTGAAGAAGGTGATGCTGTAGAAGTTGGAGCAGTTGTTTGCTTAATAGATATGGATGCTAAAAAACCCGAAGGTACATCAACCGAAACAAACACTACAGTTGAAGTTGAAAGTCCAAAAACAGAAGCACAACCTAAAGAAGAAAAAACAACTTACGCTAGTGGTGCAGCTTCTCCAGCCGCAAAAAAAGTATTGGCTGAAAAAGGAATTGCTGCTTCAGAAATAAAAGGAACTGGTAAAGATGGTAGAATTACAAAAGATGATGCTGTAAAAGCTGTTCCAAGCATGGGAACTCCAACTGGAGGCGCTCGTGGTTCAGAAAAAAGCAAACTTTCTATGTTACGTAGAAAAGTTGCACAACGTTTAGTTGCTGTTAAAAACGAAACTGCTATGCTTACTACTTTTAACGAAGTAGATATGAAACCTATTTTTGATTTACGTAAAGAGTTTAAAGAAGATTTTAAAGCTAAACACGGTGTAAGTTTAGGTTTTATGAGTTTCTTTACATTAGCAGTTGTAAGAGCTCTAAAAATATATCCAGATGTAAACTCTATGTTAGATGGCGATTATAAAATCTCACACGATTTTCAAGATATTTCTATTGCTGTTTCTGGACCAAAAGGATTGATGGTTCCTGTTATTAGAAATGCTGAAAATTTAAGCTTTAGAGGTGTTGAGAGTGAAGTAAAACGCTTAGCAATAAGAGCTAGAGATGGACAAATTACGGTTGATGAAATGACTGGAGGTACTTTTACCATTACAAATGGGGGTGTGTTCGGTTCTATGCTTTCTACACCAATTATCAACCCACCACAAAGTGGAATTTTAGGAATGCACAATATTGTAGAACGCCCAATTGCTGTAAATGGCGAAGTGGTAATAAGACCAATTATGTATGTAGCACTTTCTTACGATCATAGAATTATTGATGGAAAAGAATCTGTTGGTTTCTTAGTAGCTGTTAAAGAAGCACTTGAAAATCCTACTGAACTATTGATGGATAACAATCCTAAAAAAGCATTGGAATTATAAAAAATAATACCTTACTAAATTAAAAGCCGAACTATACGTTCGGCTTTTTTTATGATAAATGTCATCCTTATTTAAATTTGTTCTAAATAAGCTTGTTTCTTATTTAGAATGGTTCTAATTTTGTGCCTCAAACCAAGATATAGAATGAAATTCTTTAGAAATAAATTTATTTTAAAGTTCTTAAGCTTACTAAGCATAAGCATTCTATTATTAAATATTGCTAACAAAAGTGTTTACTTACATTCACATAAACTAGCAAATGGTGAAATAGTAACACACGCCCACCCTTTTGATCAGCAACAAGACCATGACCCTTTAAAATCTCATAAACACACCAAGCTAGAGTATTTATTATTAAGTGCGATAAACATATTTAACTTAACTATTATTGCATTTACTTTATTAGCTTTAAAATCGATAATCTCTACAAAGTATTATTTTCCAAAAACGTTAATAAAACAATTATATTTTCATTATAAACAAAACAAATCTCCCCCTATTTTAAATAGTATTTAAACAATAAACATCAAATCAACTATTTAAAATATTTAATGAAAAAAATTATACTTATTCTAATAAGCATAGTGTTTATTAGTCAAACTATATTTGCACAAGACAGTAACAAAAGTGCAAGTATTACAGGGAAAACTACAAGTAATGGTGGAGAAATTCCATATGTTTCTATCTTTTTAAAAGGTACAACAATTGGAACCTCTACAGACGAAAATGCAGAATTTAATATTACAAACTTAAAGCCTGGATTATACACTATCCAAATACAAGCTATAGGTTTTAAACCTTTTGAGCAAAATATTGAATTACAAAACAATGAAAACAAACATATAAATATAGAGTTAGAAACCGATATTTTAGGTTTAGAAGAAGTTATTGTTACAGGTAATAGATCTAGAATAATTCGAAAAAAAGCTTCAAATATAGTTAACATAATTAACAGCGAAATTTTTGAATCTACCCAATCCGTAACATTAAGTGAAGGACTTAATTTTTGTTCTGGGTTAAGAATGGAAAACGATTGTCAAAACTGCGGTTTTAGTCAGGTTAGAATGAATGGTTTAGAAGGCCCATATTCTCAAATATTAATTAATAGCAGACCAATATTTAGCGGATTAGCTGGTGTATATGGCTTAGAACTTATTCCTTCAAATATGATCGAAAAAGTTGAGATTATACGCGGAGGAGGATCTGCGTTATATGGAGGTAATGCTGTTGCTGGAACCATAAATATATTGTTAAAAGACCCAACACAAAATTCTTTTGAGGTTGGTGTAAACAATTCTTTTATAGGTGTTGGATTAGAAGATTCTGATGCTACTGCAACAGATTATTCTTTAAATTTTAATGCAACAGTTGTTGGTAAAAATCAACAAAGTGGTGTAGCTTTTTATGGCTTTAACAGAAACAGAAAACCTTTTGATGCTAATGGAGATTCGTTTTCAGAAATTGCACTGCTTAAAAATACTACATTAGGTTCTAGAATGTTTCACAAACTAGGAACTAGAGCTAAGCTTTCTTTAGATTTTTTCCATATAAATGAAGAAAGAAGAGGTGGTAACAAATTTAATTATCCAAACCACGAAGCTGATATTTCTGAAGCTGTAGAACATAATTTAACAACTACTGCAGTAACATTCGAACAATATTATAGAGAAAATGACTTATTATCTGTTTTTGCAGCAGTTCAAAAAATAAATCGTGATTCTTACTATGGAGCAGAACAATCTTTAAGCGACTATGGTACTACTAAAGATGCAACAATAAACGCTGGTGTTCAGTACAATGCAAAATTTAAAACATCTGATTTAATTGTTGGAATTGAAGATACTTACGCTACATTAAAGGATAGCAAACTTGGATATTTAGACATTGAAAATGCTGTAATTATTGGAGATGAAATTGTTTCAATTCCACATACCAATAACACAATTATTTCCAATCAAGAAATGAATACTTTAGGTATATTCTCTCAATATGATATTAAAATTGATAAATTAAAACTTTCTGTAGGCGCACGTTTAGATAATTATTCAGTGGAAGACAAAGAAAGTAATGCTAGTAAAAAAACAGGAAATGTATTTAGTCCACGCGTTAATTTCTTATACGACATACAATCTGATTTTCAAGCACGTGTAAGTTATTCTGGAGGTTACAGAGCTCCTCAAATTTTTGATGAGGATTTACATATTGAATCATCTGGATCTAGAAAAGTAATTCATGTAAACGATGCAAATTTAAAACAAGAAACTAGCGATAGTTTTATGGCTTCTTTAGATTATAGTAAATCTTTTGGAACTTCAAGTTTTGGAATTTTAGTAGAAGGTTTTCACACCAAGTTAAACAATCCTTTTACCAATGAATATTCTGAACCAGATGCAGATGGCGTGGTAACTTATACAAGAATAAATGCTACAGATGGTGCTTTTGTACAAGGAATTAATTTAGAATTAAATTATGTGCCAAGTACTAATTTAAAACTTAACGCTGGATTTACTTTTCAAAAAAGCAAGTACGAAGAAGCTCAAGAGTTTGATGAAAAAAACTTTTTTAGAACTCCAGAAAATTATGGATTTTTTACAATTGATTGGGAAGCATCAGATAGTTGGTGTATTATTGGAACAGGAACCTATACTGGTAAAATGTTAGTTCCTTATTTCGGTACAACAATTTCTAATCCAGATGAAGGAGAACTTAGAACCTCTGAAACTTTTTTTGATGCAGGTTTAAAAATTACTAAAACATTAAAAATAGCACATAATAACTTAGAAATTTCAGGTGGAATTAAAAATATATTTAATTCATATCAAGAAGATTTTGATACAGGTGTAGATAGAGATCCTGCTTACATCTACGGTCCAATGACACCTAGAACAATATATTTTGGTTTAAAATTTGGAAATATTTTAAACTAACCCTTTTATACATTTAGATAATAGCCAATCTAACTTTATAATTGAACCCGAGTTTATATAAGCTCGGGTTCTTTATTTATATAATTAATCCATATCAAATCTAACACCTAAAGAAATATTATTTTGTTCAATTAGTTGGTCTTTAAAAATTGGAGATAAATCGTATTTTGCATACACTGCTACATTTCCAAAAGCCACATAAGAACTTAAACCATATACCAAATTACTTGCATTATAATCTTGTTTTAATTTGTCTTTAACTTTATCACCATCTACCGAGTATTTTAATTTTTGACGTGTTCCAATATTAAATCCAGCATAAGCTCCAATTCCAAATTTAAACTGATCGTAAGTAGTATATCTAAAATAATTATCACTCACACTTTTTTTAGATGGGCCAAATTCAAAATGAATAGGCAATACAAGATTAGTTATAGTTAATTTAGATTTTTTTAAATCATAAGGAAAAACTTCAAGAGAAGTTTCATCTCCATTTTCAACAAAATAGTTATTATCCGTAGGTTTAAAGCCGTTGAACTGCAACGAAAAACCATATTTAAGACGCATAAAATTTGATTTTTTAAACACCCTTGTTTTCCAAGCCCAACCAAGTTCAAAAAAACGTGAACCACCGAACTTATAAGGAGAGTCATCTATTTTTTCATCTTCTATAATGGCATTATTAAAACCAACAGCAATTACTATTTCACTATAAGTTCTTCTATCGTATCTTCTAGGTTTGTTATTTCCTGTTGTTTTTACGCCTATAACTGTTCCATTATTTCCTCCAATACTAATCCCTGCTACAGATATCTCCCCTTCATTGTCGTTATAACCATCTTGATTGCGTTCTAAAAGTGCAATTTTATTGTTTATAATAGCGGTTCTATTTTCAATATTTAAAGCACGTTTTTTTGCAGCCTCTTTTTTTAATAAAGTTGCTTTTTCTTCTGAAATTTCACCATTATTAAAGCGTTTCATAATATTTTCAACTTCACTCTTTAAAAAATCACGCTCTTCAATAGTTATTTTTTCTTTTAATTCTTTTAATGTATTAATTCTAAAACTGTTACTGTTTTCTTGGGCTTGTATAAACTGTAAACTTAAACCTATTAAAATAAGTGTTATATATTTTGTTATATTTTGCATGGTGTGTTTTTTAATTTTGACATTCGATTTACTAATCATTTCGTTGCGCAATCATTGTTTTTAGATTCTCATAATTTAACCTTAAAGTTTCTAAAAACTTCACTCTAGTAGACCTATCTATATCCGCTTCAACGTCTTGAAGTAGTTTATAAGCATCTACTATTTCGGTGTTTTCTTTATATAATTTTTCAAATTCTATTGCTAATTGAGCTTCTTTTAAAAGCTTGTCAATATCACTGTCAGTTACTGTTGAAGAAAACGTTTTATTTTTAATTTTTAACGCTTCAATTTCACTAATTAGCTCTTCAATCTTTTCGTCTTCAGCAGTAGTAACTACAGCAATTTCATCTGTATTTTGAAGTTTCATTTTATTGGTATCAACAAAAATTTCATTTTGCTGTACACGAGACTTAGATTTTTTTTCTTTTGAAGTAGCAACCTCTATGGTTTCAGAATTCTTAAGAGTATTATTTTGTAAAGTATCTATTGTATTTAAATTATTTTCTAAAACAACAGCAGAAGGCACCTCTTCTTTTTCTATAATTGGACTATCAACAATTACAGGTGTAACAGTATCAACATCTTTTTTTATGAAGATTGAAACCATAAACAATACACCAATTATACTTGCCGCAATACCTAAAAAATACCAAACTTTTGTTTCTTTTTTTTGATTTTTAGAATCTAGCGAATCAGCTAATTTATCCCAAGAATTTGCTGCTGGTTTTATAGTTCGTTTTTCAAGCTTATTTTTTATATCTTCTTCGAATTTATAAGGTTCCATTGCTTGTTGTATTTAGTTTAATAATTTTTTTCTGAAGGATTTTTCGCGCTTTATACAATTGCGATTTTGATGTACCTTCTGTAATATTTAATAATGTTGCAATTTCGTGATGCTTATACCCTTCAATAGCATACATTACAAATACAATTCTATAACCATCTGGTAGTGCATCTATTAAATATTGAATTTCTTCAACATTCATATCTGAATACACCGTATTAATTGACGTTTCTTTAAATTCATCCTCTTGAGTTGCAAATTCTATATGTTGCTTTTTTCTTAAAAATGAAATTGATTCTCGTATCATAATACGCCGAATCCAACCTTCAAAACTACCATTATGTTCAAATTTATTTAAATTGGTAAATACTTTTAAAAACCCATTTAACATAGCCTCCTCAGCATTTTGGACATCTTTAATATAATACCTGCAAACACTTAGCATTTTTGGAGCATGTAAATTATATAGCCGTTGCTGTGCTTCTCGGTTATTTTGAATCGCTTTTTTAATAAGCTTTTCTTCGTTTTTAAATAATTGAACAATTTTCACAATCTACAATGACTTTTTACATATTTAATATTACAACATACTATAGTTAAATTGGTGTTCTATTTATAAAGACGCAATTTGTATATAAAAGGTTGCCTAGGATGCACTTTTTTTTAAAAAATAAACTTACCGAATAAATTTAACTACATAAAACTAATGAAAACCAATTAGTTACACCTTTATTGTTTTAAATAAAATGTACAGTAACTTAAACCCATTTGTTAAAGAAGGGCTTATGTTATTGGAAAATTGAATAGGGAAATTCTACAATTAAATTTTATAACTAGTTAAATGTTTTGCAAATTAAGTATGAAGTTAAAACTTAAAAACAAACTTTTTTAGGTACACACATTTCTTTTTATAATCTATAATTGCCTCTCCTTTTTCTAAGATATCTGCACCTATAATACCATCAACAGCTTTGGCGTTATGCTCTGTTAAAGCAGTATTTACGTGTGTTAAATCCAATAAAACTAAATTAAAATCACAATATTTCCAGTCTTTAAATTTAATAGTATTATTAGGAGCTATTTTAGTCTCCATTCCTGTAGCTCCTGCACCAGCAGCTAATGTTTCAGAATCCTCAACTTTTAATTTAAAATGTGCAGCTAAAGTTATATCTAAACACGAATTTGAAGCCCCTGTATCTAATATAAATCGACCTTTTACACCATTTAATTTTGCTTTAACTTCAAAATGATTGGTATTTATTTTCTTTAGTTTAATTTTAACAAAACCTTTTCTTAAAAGAATTTTTTTTAATTTCATGTACTGCTACTTATTTAAGCCAAATCTACTATTTTTAAAAAAGATAAAACAACCTATTACTGCAATTAACACAATAAAAATAAACCAATAGCTATTAATGCTATGTTCTAAAGCTGTTACTTCACCTAAATAAATAAAACTAGCCCAATAATAGGGCGATTTTTTTATAGCAGGGATAGTAGTATCTTCTAAATAAGTTAATTTTGAAGCATGCAACGCATTAGATTTATTACCTAATTTTTTATAATTTTTATAAAACCCAGCCATTAGGCGCTCTGTTGATTTATCATTAACTTTCCACAAAGAAACAATTAAATTTTTTACACCAGCATACGAAAAACCTCTTGCCAAACTTAAAACACCCTCTCCTTTACTTAAGGTTCCTACTCCTGTTTCGCAAGCACTTAAAACTACCAAATCATAATTTAAATTATATCCATAAATTTCGGGTAAATACAAGGTTTTGTTATAAAATTCTATAGCAGGTGGTGTATATAGATCTCCTGCTGTTGCATGTGTAGAAAGATGCAAAATAGAAAAATTATCTTTTAAAATGTTAAAACTTGTTTTTGAAGCAGCCTCTCCAATTAAGAATTCTCCATCTAATTCATTTTTTATACTTATAGCCTCTTGCGCTGTATAACCCAATTCAGCTAAATTTCTATGGTTATTTTTAAATACTGGAAAAAAACCAAGTAACTTATTATTTCTTTGATTTGTTATTTTAGAGTCATTCCATAAAATTGAAGCTGAATAACCGTAACTTATAGCTGTTTTATAAATTAAATACGGTAACTTTTCAAAATTAGTAACTGCTGTTTCTTCAGTTAATAAAGCATCAAAAGGTAGAAAAGAAAACAATCCGTCTGGTATAATAATCGTATTTGCAGGTAAATTCATATCAAATAATTGATTGAATAAACCAAATGCCAATGTAGTATACTCTTTAATATTATTTTGAATTGCTGTACCTCTAGCATCTGAAAATAATGCTAAAAATCGTGAAATTTCATCTTTAAATTCTGGTGTTTTTTCTATTCTTTTTACTGAAATTGGATTGTTTTTTGAAATTGAAAAAACATAAACATAATTCATTCCTTCAAAAAACTCGATTAACAAGTCATTATTAACCAGTAGTTCTTCTTGTATGGTTTTAATAGAAACTGTTTTAGTTAAATCTAATTTTAAATTAGGGTATTTTAATTCAATTTCCTGATTTAATAATTGAATTTGTTGACCAACATCTACACGTTCTTTAGTTAATGCTGCCAATACATTTAAAGCTGCATTCTCTTTTTTCAGCTGTTCTATTGTAATACTTTTATTTAATTGTGCTTTTTTAAAGGTTAAAGCTGCTTCTTTTCTAAATAAACTATCACTTTTTATTGCAGATTTAGCTGCCAAAAGTGATTTATTTTCTAGCAAAATTGAAGCTTTTGTTTTTTCTGCAAATTCAAATGCTTTTTCAATCCAACCAACAAAATTTGTTTGCTCAAACAACATATAACATAACTCTATGCATTTTTCGCTTCTACTTCTATTTTCTTGTTGTTGCAGCAATTTTGCATTCTGATTTAAATATGTATTATTAAGCTCCTTTTCAACTAAAAAAGACAATTCATAATTTTTTAATGCCGCTTCAAAATTTGTGTTTTGTGTAAATATAGTAGCCCTTCCATCTAAAGCTATCTTTAAAGTGTTTTCTGGATAAAAATATGTACTTTCTGGATTTTCAAATTCATTTTTTGGTGCATAATTAGGCAACAAAGTACTCAACGCTTTTTGATAGGTCTCTAATGCCGTTTTAGTATTGTTTTGAAGTCTATAAACCTCTGCAATTAAATTGTGAATTTTAGCAACTTCCCTATCGTTACTTCCAAAAGCTTTTTTTGAATATTTTAGTGCCTTTTTAAATTCAACCAACGCTCTTTTAAACTCTTTATTAACAATAAAACAGCTTCCTAAGGTTTTAAAATTACGTGCTAAAATGGAAGCATCATCTTGTTTATTTAATTTGTTAGATATTCGGGTGTGATTTTCTGCTTTTTTAATATTTTCTAACATTAAATAATTAATAGCTAAATCAGAATTTATTTTAGCTTTTAAATAATTTGAAGTCGCACTCTCTAAACCTAAATTTAAATAATTTATAGCAGTTGTAGGGTCTCCTTTAGTTCTATATACAATTGCTAAATTTAAATAACCCGATCCAATTTGTTCTTTGTTATTTTCTGAAATAGCTTGTTCTATAATAATTTTAAGAATATCTTCTGCATTATCAACATCTCCCAATCGTGTATAATTATTTGCTAATGGTTTTAAGCAATATTCTATAATATTATAATTTATAGCATTTATTTTAAAATGCTCATAAGCTTTTTCGTAATAATTAATAGACTGATTTATAAAACCAAATTCTTTTAATTGATAAGCATAATTAATGTAAAAATAAAGTTGTGCAGTATTTTCGTTATTATTTGAAGGACTTCTCCATAAATTAGCTTTTAAAGTTTCAAAAATATTTAAATTTTTTACATCAGGATTTTTAGCAAATTCATCTAAATGTACATAAATATATTCCGAATAATTATTTTGCTCTTTTAAACTGTTAATTATTGTTTTAAAACCCTTTTTTTGTTGCTGAGCTGAAGCTAAAAAATTACAGAAAATTAATAGAAAAATTAGCCTTTTTTTTATCATTTACTATTTTATATTTTCCAAATTGCATAAAAATGAAGTTGAGCTTTTGGTTCATTAAAATTATAAATATAACGCGCTCCAACACTTGGTCCAATTCTAGAAGCTCCAATTGTGATATCTCCAAAAATACCATATTTAATATCTGAAAAAGGGTTGTTTTCTGAAGTTATTATTGTTGATGATGCTTCTTCAAGAAACTTTCCTTTTTCATCATTATAATAAGTATAATATTCAGTAGCAGTTACCGTTTCTACTTCATTTGATACATCTAAAGAAATTTGAGGACCTACTCCAAGACCAATAACTCCATTTAAATTATATCGAAATGAAACAGGCACAACATCTATATTAATTTTTTTGGTTGTTACCGTATTGTTTTCTTCTTTTAGAGCTATATCTACTGTTGCTCCAGGTATTTCGTCCAAGCCTACTATATCTGAAACACTATTAATATCCTTAAATTCGTGGGTACTCATCATTATTTCGGCTTGTAAGTATTTTTTGTACGATTTATACGGTGAAATTGTTGCACCTACAAAATAACTTTTAGAATCTTCTAAATCTGGAAAACTATTATAACCTGCTTTTACACCAATTGAAATTCCAGGTTTAAACCTTGATGTAGAAGTATTTGTTATAATTGGCTCATTTTTATCGAAAATAATTGCGGTTTTACTTTTCGATTTTACTTTATGAAAATTATCTCCAAATTTTAAGGCATATTTTACAAAACCCTTAGTTGAATCTTTATCGTGTACTCCTTTTTGAGCTGTACCTGGTAAATAAATATTTTTAAATTGAAACGATATTTGATCTTTGCTAATAATTGTATCCAAACAACTATATCTAACTTCTTCTTCGGGACAAATTGGACATTTTGGGTACATATCTAATACTTCTAAAGTTGACTTGTCTAACATGTCTGGAATATCAACATTTAATTTTATAAGTTTCGCTGGGCCTTCTCCATCGTTTTGAAATCTCACCTTATATTTTAACTTTTTAAACCTTACCAATCTATAATTTAAACGCGTATCGTAAACTGCCATTTTATTTGGATCGTGAGATGTTACAAGCTCCATTTCTTTAGTTAAAACCTTATGTGCATCATTTCCTCTTTCCGGTACATAAATACTTCTAATAGATATAATTGCACTGGTATCTTTTAACATTTCTGGTGTAGTTTTAAATGTAAAAAACATATTGCGCTCTTCATTAGGTTGCATATTATTAAAATCAAACACTTTAACATCTTGGTAAGCAATTTTTGCGTCCTCTAATGTAAGTGGTAAATTTTGTTGTAAAGAGTCTGCAATTAATAATTTTTCATCTAAAAACGTATCAATTCCAGTAGTTTGAATCAATTCATTTTTTGAAATATAACGTTTACTATCTACAATAATTTCATCTGAAAGTTCTTGCTCATTATTATGTAATCGAACATCTACTAATTCAAAATTTTTGTCTTTATACTTTGTTTCATTAAAGAACAAATATATTTTCCCTTCTGTTGTATACTCTTTATTATTACCATAGCTTACAATAAATTGCATTTCTTGCTCAGGCATTGGTTCTCTATTTGTTTGAAGTCTAAAGCCATTATGAGCTGCAATTAAGTTATGTTTTTCATTAGAGATGTTATTTGCATTAATATTTGTTACACTAACATCTTTTGGCCTAGTTGTAGGTGGCTTTCCATCATCATAATTATTTGTAACCGAAAGTTGCGCTGTATAATTACCGGTTTCTTTATAAACATGTTCAGGATTTTTTTGAAAACTGTAATTTCCATCTCCAAATTCCCAATAATAAGTGTAAAAGGCTTTTGGAGCACCAGCAATTTGATTTAATTCAGGAGTTTCAGGGCTAAAAGAAACTTTATTTTCTTTTACAGTGTATCCTATTTTTGCAGTTCTAGTTATAGTATCATTAACAATAGATTGTGAATTTACATAACTACAACTCAATACAAAAAAAACAATTTTCAAATAAGTTTTCATACGTCTTTATTATTTTTTTTAACGGTCGCACACTGTTCACAATTTATCATTTTTATAGCTGATAAATTTTATAACATGCTAGGTTTGTTGGTTTTCTGTTTTAACAAATATAGAAAAACATTCTAAATGAAGCTTAAAACTAAATTAAATGAATAAAAAAAGCCACCTTAAAAAAAGGTGGCTTTATAATTTTACAATGTGTATTTATCTATTCAACTTTAAAAGCAATAGGTAAACTATATTTTACACCAACTGGTCTTCCTCTTTGTTTACCAGGAGTCATTTTTGGTAATAAATTTACAACTCTAATTGCTTCTTCTTGTAATCTTTTATGTGGAGCACGTGCCATTACATCTGTAATATTACCACTCTTATCAATTTTAAACATTACAAAAATACGCTTAACACCAGGAGCTAATCCTAAATCAGATGCTAAATCTGCATTAAACTTTCTGTTAACGTGTTTCGTAATTTTTTCTTGTAAACAATTTCTTAATTCTGCTTTGCTTCCTTTACAACCTGGATATACTGGTACATCCTCAATAATAGCAAAAGGTACATCTTCCATTACCTCTTCTTCTTCTTCTACCTCTATAATTTCCTCAACCTCAACAGCTTCTGTTTCATCTGTTTCAGTAGATTCTATTACTGTTTCTTCAATTTCTTCTTCATCTTCAACAACTTCAATTTTATCTGGAGTTGGTGGTGGTGGAGTTTTTGGCTCTGGCGGCTTAACCTGCTCTATTTCAATTGTTTGTTCTTCATCCTCCATATTTAAGACTACTGGCCCTAAATTTTCGATAACTCTATCATACGTTTTCTTCTCAATGGCTAAATAAACCACCAATAATGCTAAAACTAGCCCTAATTGCATAAATAACTTGCTGTAGTTCTCTAGATTTGCTTTTGGATTTTTTTTAATCTGCATCTGTAAAATATTTATAGTTCGCTAATTTAATAATTTTATAACAACTTTTACAATATTATTTTCCTATTTCAAAAGTTTTTTTTGTTGAAGTATTTTAAATATTGTAAATCCAATTCCAATTCCTAACATATTAGCTAGTATATCTTTAATTTCAAATTGTCTATTGGCTGTTGCTGTTGCTTGCAATACCTCAATAAGTATGCCATACAAAAATATTAAAATAATTATATATGTATTGATTTTCAAATATTTATGGTTATTTTTATAAGCAATTAACCAACACATTGTTAGTAGAAAATAAGCACTACTATGTATTAGTTTATCTGAAACTTGTATAGTAGGTGGAATAGTTTCTCCAATTGTTACCAAACTACCCCAACCAATAATCAATGTTAAAGATATTGCAAAAAATAAAAATATTTTATGCACCAATCAAGGCTTTATAATCTTCTGCTGATAATAATTCATCTATTTGAGATACATCAGAAATTGAACTTTTAATCATCCATCCATCTCCATATGGATCTGTATTTACCTTTTCAGGCTCATCTTCTAAAGCTTCGTTAAATTCAGTTACTTCTCCAGTTAGTGGCATCATAAGATCTGAAACTGTTTTTACAGCCTCAACAGATCCAAAAACTTCGTCTTTTTCAATGGTTTCGTCTAATGTATCTACATCTACATAAACTATGTCTCCCAATTCGCTTTGAGCAAAGTGTGTGATCCCAATAGTTGCTGTATCGCCTTCTATTCTAACCCACTCGTGGTCTTTTGTGTATTTTAATTCTGCAGGAATACTCATTTTTATTTAATTTTATAGTTGATAATTTATTAATTTCCTAAAACATATCTAATACTTAACCCTGAGCTAACTGACTGCCTCGGGAACGTAGTTGAAATGGCATATTTTGAAGAACTTTGATCAAAATAGAACGATGCTGTTAAATTTGCATTTACTGCATAATCTGCAAAAAACTTAAATGACAGTAATCGTTGACCTCCTGTAACTTGATCGTTATCTTCATCAATAGATCTAATTATTGTTTTATTATCTCTTAAAGATAAATCTGCTCTTAAGTCTAAATCGCCCTTAAGTTTGGTTAATTTACCTCCAAATCTAAATTTCATTGCTAAATCTTTAATTCTATAACCCATTCCAACAACGTATTCTAGTCCTTTCATTTGCGTTATAGTATTATTACTAAAATTTAAAGTAAGTCTTCTATCTTTATCAACTCTTCCTGAAAATGAGATTGAATTTTTCATTTTCATATCTACTTTTAACAGTGGACTAAATTCTTCAATTAAATCTACGCTTGTAAATAATGTTTTATTTAAATAATTACCAGCTATATCTGTTTCTCCATAAGGATCTTGAGCATTGTATTCTAAATTATTACTAAAACTTAGTATAGAATATTGAGAATTATAACTATGTGAAAGTGAAAAACTTCTAAATTTATCTTTAAACCAGTCCATTTTCATTAAACCTTTATAATTAATGTTCCAACTAGGAATTGGTACATCTCTAAAAGCAGACAGTTTAATTTTAGATGCATCTTGGCCTGAATATGCTGCTAAAAAGGCCGGTAATGAAACTTGTTGACTAGTAACTCCAAATCCATCTATTGGTTGTTCAGATGCTTGTGCTAATCTTAGAGCAATAATTTCTCTATTAGCTTTAAAATCTTCAAAGTTTTGGTCACTATTTGAAAATGCTGTTTTAAGTGTGTTATAGCTAATCATAAAGTTACCAATTTGAGAAACTGGAGAATCTGTTAAAACATTATCTATAACATCTAATTGTTGAGATGTATTTTTTGTATATGTTTTATTACCTCTTAACTCAATATCAAAATTAGAAAATGGTTCTACAGTAATGGTATAATCTAATTTATTCATATGTGTTACACTGTAGGTTTTATTGTAATAAGGATCTGTTTCACTTCTAGATAACAACCAACCATTTTCTAGTGCTCTCTGACGAATATCTATCTGGCTTCCGAACACAAACCCTAATGAAGGAGCAACACCTCCATTGTAATTATCTTGACCTAAAAATCCAACTTCTGGAACATAACCTGGTAAATAGGTACCATTATTTTCAGAATAATTGAATCGTGCTTTTTTAACCGCAGTTATCAAGTTGTAAACGCCTTCTTTAAAAGTTTCACCTGGTGATTTTTTCTTACTAGTTTCTCTTCTATTTGAAGATGTTCTAGACCTATTTTCTGAAGTACTATTAATAGTAGGCTTCTTGTTATTTAATAATTTTGTTAAACCAATATTTTTATAAAATTTATCAAAATCTACATCTACTCCTAAATTATGAGTATTTGTATTTTGAATTACATTTCCTACTTGTTCTACATATGATTGCGAAGATGCTTGCCAATCAAAATCTGCGGCATATGTATAATCTGCATTTATAAAATCTAATAATGGTAATTTATTAATTGGTAGTTTATATGTACCACTTAATGTTTGATGATAATGATCTGGTCTTCCTAAAGAAAAGAAATTATCAAAAATCTGTATATCATCAGCTGCATCAAAATCATCGTATAAATAATTATTTGCTGCTCTAAAGTTAAATTGTAAGGATTTGGTAATATTATAACCTATTGTATAATCCCAATCGAACATAAAATGACGTTGTTTTAATGTTGGTAATTGAGGTAAACCTTCAACTAAACTTCTTGATAATTGTTCATTATAAGTTCTAAATATGTTAGAATTTACCGAAATGGTTGTAGGAATTAGATTTATATTAAAGTCTTTTAAAAATTTAAAATATTTACTATTTAAAGATTCCCAATTTTTAAAAGGTTCTATACTTTTTGGTTCAAAAGTATAATTATAATTTACGGAAGCCCTTACATTTTGATCAACATACTTTTCAACATTATAATCTCTATGAAATGTTTCGTTATAAGCATAAGATACTGATAGATTTTCTACATTATAAAAGCGCTGTTTAGTTTCAGCATTAGGGTTGTAGTCTTTTCTAACATTAATTAAACTTATACTTCGTCGTTTTGTATAATCTTGATTACTATCTCTATTTGGACTGTTTTCTATAGTTGTGTCTTCGTATAAAATATCTTGGTACTGAGAGTCGTATTTTGGATCTTTTATTTCTTCAGAAACACTGTAACTTAAAGGTAGAGAAACACCCCAATCTTTTGGTAACAATTTTCCAACATTTACATTCGTAACAAGGTCGTACAATTTTGTATCTTCTTGGCTACGCTCATTTACACTTTGCTCAATCCCTCCAAAACCTTGAGTTTCCATACGCCCAGTAATTGCAACGTCTGCAAAATCTGCTATATTAGCATCAGCACTAACTACTGCTGCCCAACCACCTTCATTATCGAATTCTGAAACACGTAATTCATTATACCACACCTCGGCACTTTGATTTGAATTAGACACATTTTTAACCCCTAACATTATGGTCTTTATATTTGAAAGGTTAGGATTACCTTTTACTCTAATTTCGTAGCCATCTAAACCTTCTATTGGAGAAATTTCTCCTTCAGCCGGATACAATACATTTGGTGCAGTTCCTTCATCAAACCTCAATAATTTTAAATTTGCTAAATGCTCTAGCATTGCATCTATATTATTTTCTTCTGGCCAAATATCTAACTCATCGGTAGCGCTATAATCAGATATAGTTAATAATTTTTCAATCTGATAGTAGTTATCATCTAAGTCGCTACCTAATCTAATTATTGCCTTTAACTCATCGTTTTGCACTTGAGCTCTAGTCTGTACTCCTTCGGCATGTAAAAACAGTTTTAAATATTTATACATTCTTAAGTCTACAATAACATTTTTATATATTGCCCGTGTATCACCAGGCTCTAAATCTGTTACTTTTAAAGATAGAGATTGTTCATTTTGTTGTTGTAAGGTAGTGCTACCTCTTAAAATTTCTCGTTCAATACCTGGAGGTAATACGTATGGAATTGGTGTTTTATCTTCATTTTCTTGAATATTAACAACTCCAACTTCAAAGTTTTGTAATTCCTCATTTGTTAAATCTTGTGGTACTGTAATGTCTTCATCTAAAGTTTTTGTATATCGTCTCCAATCTCCTCTAACCAATTGAAGTTCTCCAAAACGCAAAACTATTGGCATTTTAAACTTGGTTAAAAACATACGCATAAACCTGATGGAATTAAAACCTGTAATATCATTAATTATCTCATCTGGAGAGCTAACTTGAATTCTAAATTGCAACCATCTAAATTGTTTTTGACTTCCATCGTCTAAAGTAACATTAACTGTTTTTTCGTCTACAATATTATTTTGCCCAACAACTAAATCGCTTTTATTTAATGAAACTTTGTATTGATAATAACTCTCAACAGTATTCATTGTTTGATCTTTATTAATATCTTCAGTATCTGGATAAGTTGTAGCTGAAGTTGGATAACTTTCTGTTGATAAGTTATTAGTTGGAGAGTTTCCTTGTGTATTATTATATTTTTTATAACGAGTTATAATTGAAGCATTAGAATTATCATATTCAGAACTTCTAAAATAAGTGTAATTATCATTTGATGGGTCTGATCCAAAACCAGTTCCAAATTTTTCTATTTCTTCACTGTCATTTAAACCATCTATACCTATATCTTGGCTTAAACGTTCATTATCATCATCGCTAAAAGCATAAAGTAAAGATTGGTTTGTAGGTATTTTACCCCACATTGTTTCTTCAGTATTGTTAGTACTTAATGGATCTTCTGGTAATCCATTCTCGTACATTTTCCTTCCATCTTTTAAAACATCTTCAGAAACATTTCCTAAGTTAAAATACAATTCTCCAACTTGATTTGAAGGATTATTAGGGTCTACTCCAATAGGCAAACCTTCTTCATTTGTAATTGAATAATGGTCGTAAGGATCCATTAACCAAAATTGTATATACTCAACATTTGATTGTTCAAAATTAGTAGTAGTAAGAGCTCTAGTTATACCTCCCCAACGATCTTCTGGGTTTGTAAATTTACCATCTGCACCCACATTACTTGTGTCGTAATTATAACTACCTCTTTCATTAGGAAAATAAGCTAAATCTAAGGTTCTAACAATAGTAGATTGTGTTAAGTCTAAATCTTGTTCTGGAAATAATTCTTCATATCTTACTCTTCTAACTTCAGCTCTAGATAATTCGTTATTATCAATATTTCCAGGTTTTAAAGAAGAACCTCCATAAAAAAGAGGATCTATAATATACCAAGATAATCGTGCTCTTTTGTAACCATAAGTAATATCTGAGGCATTACCTCCTAAATCAAATTGAGTTTGATACTGTGGTGTGCTTGCCATATGCCATTGTTGAATGGACTTGATTTCTAAAGGAATTTGAGAACCCTCAAAATCATCTACATATGATGTTGCTTCTCCATCTAATTCAATTCTACTTGGAGATCCTGGTTTTAAATATGCAAAATCTCCTCTAATAGAGAAGTTTGATTTATAATCAGTATCTATATTTGGCAATTTATTAGCCAATTTTGTTAAAAAAGGCACCTCGGTTCCAAAATTAGCATTTAATCCAAAAATTGTATTATTAATTGGTTCTTCACCAAAAAGTGCTTTTTGAGTAATTGGTTTTTCATTTAAATTTAAAATTGTAGCACCTGCTATAAATTTATCAGAAAATTTATGTTCAATATCAACACCAAAAAAACGTTTTGTTTGTAAATTAAATGCCGCATTATTCTCTACAGAAACACTAATCGGTGCATTTGAAGCTTCTAAGCTAGGGTTAACAATTTGCACTCTCCCCATTTGGTAATCTACAACATAATCTACACCTTCAACTAATTCTCTTCCTCCTGATGTAACTATAACTGACCCTTGTGGTACATTAAAAGCTCCTAGTGAAATTCCATTTGAACTTTCAGATTTATGATACCCTTTTATTAAGTATTTATCTTTTTGTTGGTAATTATTTCTAGCTTCTGATTGGGTAATTTCATACAGTTCATTAAAAATATAATTATCGTCTTCTGGATTGGTTAATTTTGTTTCTAAATCTTCCCCAAAAGGTTCTACAGTAGGAAAAATAATATACCCTTTTTCTGAATCTACAGTTGCTCCTTCTACATAATCGAAATATCCATCTCCTTCTGCAATATAAAACTGACTTTGATCTAACCTATCTACATTTAATAAATTTAAAAGTGTCTTATCTGAAACACCTGTTGTTTGCGCATTTTGTAATACATTAATTGCTACCCCTGTTTCATCATCTGAATATAAAAGTTCTAATCTAAAACCTTCTTCTTGCATTCTGTAAGTTTGCAAAGAATACACATTTTTCATCATTAAATCCCACATAGGAACTTTAGTGCTTATTATTTCACTACGTAACAATTTTACAACAATATTAGCTGGTGCAATAATACCATCACTTGTAAATTCACCTACTTTATATACTTTCGCATCTCCACTAACTGTATATTCAAACGAAACAGCTAATACATCCGAATCTGACAACCTTCTATTTAACGAAATAAAACCTAACTGTGGGTGTAGTTTATAATCGTCTGGTCCTAATTTTATGGCATTTTCTAGCACGGAATAATCTCTACCTTGTTGCATTGAAAAAGGAGCTAAACCACTACCTACAGTAGAAATTTGCCTTACTGCATTTGAACTAGTTAAAACTGTAGAAATATTATTTGCATCATTTGAAGGGTATAAAAACCCTGGGTTTGGAGTTACATTTGCTGGTCCAATATTAGTAGGATCACCTTCCCCAATATCTGCCAAAGCAACAATATTTCTAATATCTTCTGTTGTTGCATTGGTATTTGTTATCCAAACTTCTACTTTAGTAATGTTTATTGGACTATTAATTAACGGGTAGTTTTCTAGAGCTTTATTGTAATTATCTCTAAAATATTGTGATAGGAAAAAGTGTCTATTTTCATCATAATCGGTTGCCTGTAACTCAAACTCTTGAATTGTTGAACCTCCTTCTGCAGTAACAGTTCTAGTTTGCGACTTTTGTTCTGCAAAAACACCTGTTACTGTGGTGCGTCCAAATTGTAATTCTGTTTTAACACCAAATAAACTTTGGGCTCCAACAATTAAAGAATTTTTTAATGGCATACTTATATTCCCAACCTCAACTTTTTGAAGAATATCATCTTCCGTTGGAGTGTATTCCAATTTTATTTGATTCTGGAAATTAAAAGATGCTTGTGTATCGTATTGTGCACCTACTTTTAAACGTGTACCAACTTTTGCTTGAATACTAGCACTAATTTGTTGATCAAAATCAAAAGTAAAACTGCTTCTATTACGTTCCGATAATTGAGGATTATCTACTTTTTGATACAAAGCCCCCATTTTAATAGTGATATCTCCTGTAGGGTTTACTTCAATTGTATTTCCTCCAAAAATAGATTGAAAAAAATCGGATTCTACATAATACGTTGGTAATAAATTCTTTTGAGCTTCTTCACTTCCAAGTTTTTTACTATTGGTGGCACTAATTTTATTTTTATAGTAGCCAAGCATGTCTTTTTTAAGCTTATATTCTTTATATGCTTCTTGAGACATATAAATAGGGCGTTTAATATAATAATCGCCAATTTTCTCAACAATAATATATTTACCTAGCTCTGTATCGTAAATAATTTCAGATTCAGAAGGATCTTCTAAAAACAAACCACCTTGTTGATTACCTTTAAATGGATACTTCAATTTTGTTGAATCTTTGTTTTTTTCAACTTTTAAAGTATCACTTTTTTGTATTATAGGCAATGCTTGTGCATTTATTGTTATTTTAAAAAACAACAATAAAATAATTAAAATAGGTGTTTTAAATATAAATTTTGTTTTTTTCAAATCTTATAAATTTTTAAGAGCTTTTTTAATTAAAGCCTCAACACTTAACGTATTATCTTCTAATAAAATTTTATCAATAACTTTTTCTGCTTGTTTTTTTACAAACCCAAGAATCTCTAGAGCAGATAACGCTTCATTTTTAGTTGTATTATTTATAGAAGTCGAAACTTCATCAAAATCATACGTTTTTAAAATTTTATCCTTTAAATCTATCAAAACTCTTTGTGCTGTTTTAACTCCAATTCCTTTTACAGATTTAATTACTCCCACATTTTCTGAAGCAATAGCCTGCTGAATCTCGTCAGTAGTCATTGAAGACAACATTGTTCTTGCAATACTTGGGCCTACTCCCGAAACAGATATTAATAGCTTAAAAATTTCACGTTCTATTTTATCTACAAATCCAAATAATGTATGCGAATCTTCTTTTATAGATAGGTGCGTATACAAAAACACCGATTCATCATCAGAAATTTTTGAATAGGTGTTTAATGAAATATGTAACAAATATCCCAACCCAGCAGATTCTACAACTACATAGGTTGGATTTTTTTCTATTAATTTTCCTTTAATATGAGTGATCATTTCACGTAAGACTATTTACAGCCAAATGTAGTAAAATAATCTGTATTATTCTTAGCATTTTCTTGCGCATCTACAATAGCAACACAAACCATATTTACAATTTCGTCTACACTACACCCTAACTGTAAAATATGTGCTGGTTTTTTTAAACCCATAACTATTGGCCCAATAGAATCTATCTTGTTTAATGATTTTATAAGCTTATAACTAATATTTGCTGAATTTAAATTAGGGAATATCAATCCGTTTACTTTTTTCTTATAAATTTTAGAAAACGGAAATTTTTCATCTCTCAAAGTTCTACTAAGTGCAAAATCGGCTTGAATTTCTCCATCAATATTAATTTCTGGGTAATGTTGATGTATAAATTCAACAGCATTTGCTCCTTTATTTGCTGATTTTGAATCTGCAGAGCCAAAATTTGAATATGATAAAACAGCTAAATGAGGGTCTATTCCAAATATTTTCATAACTCTATCTGTCATTCTAACAATTTGAACTAATTCTTGTTCTGTTGGATTTATATTAAATGCCGTATCAGAAAAAAACATAGGTCCTCTATCTGTCATCATAATATTTGTTGCCGCAACTCTACAAACACCTTTTGACATTCCAATTAATTCTATCATAGGTTTTGCAACACTTCTATAGTTTCTAGAATAACCAGTAACTAAAGAGTCTGCATCTCCTTCATTCACCATCATGGCTGCAAAATAATTGCGTTCACGCATCCATTTTTGTGCATCTAATAATGAAATTCCATTTCTTTGGTGCTTTTGCCAATAAATTTCAGCAAATTTATTTCTTCTTTCTTTTTCTTCATCAGATTTTGGGTCGATTATAGGAAGGTCTGCATCAAAATTCAATTCTTCCATTAACTCTTTAATAATCTCTTTATCTCCCAATAAAATTGGCTTTCCTATACCATCATCGTATACAATTTGAGCTGCTTTTAGAACATCTAAATGATCGGCTTCTGCAAAAATAACACTTTTAGGATCTGCTTTGGCACGCTCAGTAATCATTCTCATTAACTTACTACCGGTACCGAGTCTTTCAGCCAATACTTCTTTATAAGCTTCCCAGTCTGTAATAGGTTCTTTAGCCACACCCGATTCCATTGCTGCTTTAGCAACTGCAGGGGGAACTTCAGTAATTAAACGCGAATCGAAAGGTTTTGGAATAATATATTCTCTACCATATTGAATATTTTTCTCTCCATAAGTTATATTTACTTGTTCAGGCACAGATTCTTTTGCTAAATTGGCTAAAGCATGTACCGCTGCAACTTTCATTTCCTCATTAATTTTTGTTGCTCTAACATCTAAAGCTCCTCTAAATATAAAAGGGAAACCAAGCACATTATTAACTTGATTAGGATGATCTGAACGTCCCGTAGCCATAATTACATCTTTACGAGTTTGCACAGCCAAGTCGTATTCTATTTCAGGGTTTGGATTTGCCAATGCAAAAACTACAGGGTCTGGAGCCATACTTAATAACATTTCTGGTGTAAATACATCTGCAACCGATAATCCTATAAAAACATCTGCATCTTTTGCTGCTTCAGCCAGTGTAAAAATATCTCTAGTTGTTGCAAATTCAGCTTTTTGCGGAGATAAATTCTCAATATCTTTTCTAATAACCCCTTTACTATCGCACATTACAATATTTTCTTTTTGTGCGCCTAAAGCCATATACAATTTAGTACAAGAAACAGCTGCTGCTCCTGCACCATTAACAACTATTTTTACTTTAGAAATATCTTTACCTGCAATTTCTATAGCATTTTTTAAAGCTGCTGATGAAATTATTGCAGTTCCATGTTGATCATCGTGCATTACAGGAATGTCTAATTCCTCTTTTAGCCTTCTTTCAATTTCAAAAGCTTCAGGAGCTTTAATATCTTCTAAATTTATTCCTCCAAAAGTTGGGGCTATATTTTTAACAGTTTCTATAAATTTTTCAACATCTGTAGTGTCAATTTCAATATCAAACACATCAATATCAGCAAATACTTTAAAAAGTAATCCTTTACCCTCCATTACAGGCTTTCCAGCAAGAGCGCCAATATCTCCCAGCCCTAAAACTGCTGTACCGTTTGATATTACTGCAACTAAATTACCTTTTGAGGTATATTTATAAACTTTATCTGGATCTTTTTCAATTTCTAAGCAAGGCTCTGCAACCCCCGGAGAATATGCTAAAGATAAATCTTTTTGGGTAGCATATTTTTTTGTTGGAACTACTTCAATTTTTCCTGGTGTAGGTTTTGCATGGTATAATAATGCCTCTCTCCTTAACTTTGAGTTACTCATAAAATTCGTATTTTTAATATGTACCAACAAATTTAACAATATAATAGCAAACACACGCTTTATTTACATTATTTACTTCGAAAACGTAATAACTATTACATAAAATTCACAGATTAACACATTCTTATTTAAAACATTTATTTTACACTAAAAAACATTCCGAATTAAGAAATTTAATTCAACAAAAAAAGTATCTTATTTTTTAAATTTGGTTGAAATTTTAAACCTTTCAATTATTATTTTTAGTTTCAGAAGAAATTAGACATTTTCCATTGTCCCATTTTTTTAAATCTTTTGTAGAAATAATAACATTATTACAGGTTAAATAGTTTCCTAAACTATCTTTTTTAATTATTTTTAAATCGCCTCGTTTAATAGCATTTACTACTTTAAAAACAAGTCCGTTTTTACTATAATTATTTTCTTTAACCGAAAATGTTAACCCTATTTTATTATTAAATAAATCCATTTTTTTTGACGCTAAATCTGGATGTATTCCATCTTCTAAATCACTTTTTTCAAATGATTTAAAATTAGATTTCTCGTACGATTTACCTAAAGAACGCGCTGCTTTTTCTCCAATCTCCATCTTTAAAACTGCCATCCAATATGCATGTCTAAAAGCATCTACTTGACCACCAACCTTATCTTTATCCAACAAATTAGTATTTGCTATTGAATCTGTTATTTTAATTACGTCATTAGAAATTTTAAAGGCTTTTTTTGCTTTAAAAGGATGTAATAATGCCCATTTTTTAAGCGGACTAGACTGACTTTTAAATAAACTCCAATTAGATTGAGCTTGTAAATTAAAACTAAATAGAAGCACTACAATTAACAATTTAACTTTAAAATAATTCATTTAAATAGATAATTTTTATTTAACTATAATTGCTTCTGTTTTATTCTGATTCCGTTGAACAGCAATGCTTACCGTTAATATTTATTTTACCTCAAAAGCTTTTTTAACAGATCCTATTTTTACAAAAAACGTGCCTTTTGGCAAGTAATAAATACCGTTTTCTGCTTTTTTATACAACTTATTTTTCTGCTTCATTACAGATAAATTGTAGTGGAAATAATTAAACCCCTTATCTACCTCTACAATAAATGAATTTAATTTTGAATTCTCTTCTGTTAAAATTTCTACAATAAATTCATCAGAACTTGAGCTATAAAAAGGAATTGTAATACTCGGTTCAAAGGGTTTAGACCATTTACTTCTAACACTTCCCCATCTTGAAGAAAACCGTACTGAAGGAATTTCAAAAATAGCAATTGATGAATTTTTAACTGCATTAAACTCTTGCAAAGCTGCAATATTCGCTTTGTAAATTGAGCGTCCATGTGTACCAATAAGCAAATCTTTAGCTTCGTTTTGTATTACCAAATCGTGAATTGCAACTTTAGGCAATCCGTTAGAAAATAGTTGCCAATTTACACCTTTATCAAAACTTACATAAGCCTCATTATCTGTACCTAAATATATAGTGTTTTCATCTACAGGATCTTCTTTTATTACATTTACCGGATAATTTGGTAATTTACTTCCAATATTTTTCCAAGTAACACCTTTATTATCACTAACAAAAACATACGGTTTAAAATCGTCATTCCTGTAACCATTTAAAACAATATACACCCTTTCTTTTTCGTACTGTGAAGCAATAACTCTTGATACCCATAAACCTTGCGGTAAGCTATCTGAAATTCGAGTCCAAGTTGCCCCTCCATTTTCTGTAAGATTTATATAACCATCATCACTTCCTACATAAATAAATCCAAATTGAAGAGGGCTTTCTGAAATTGTAGTTAGTGTTCCGAAAGGAACATTCCCTTTTTCCCCTCCTGTAGTTAAATCGTTAGAAATAACATTGAAATTCTTTCCCTTATCCATTGAACGCAATAATTTATTAGCGCCTATATATAAAATATCTTGGTTATGAGGAGATAATAATATTGGAGCTTGCCAATTATAACGATAAGGTGAATCTCCTAATTGATGTGTTGGATGTATTCTTAAACGTTCTTTGGTTTTTAAATTTAATCGAAAATAATACCCAAACTGAGAACCAGCATATATTAAATTATTATCTCTACTATCAATTTGAACTTGCATACCATCTCCTCCGCCAATACTTTTATAAGGATATTCACCACTGGATTCCCAACGTTTTGAATACTTATAATTACTTGGACCATACCAAACACCATTATCTTGCAAACCACCAAAAACATTATATGGCTTTTGATTATCTACATTTATATAGTAAAATTGTCCAACTGCTGGTGAATTGTTTTTAATCCAATTTTCACCATCATCATATGTAATATTTACACCTCCATCATTTCCATCAATAATATGACCTTCCACAGTTGGATTTACCCATAATGCTTGATGATCCGCATGTACATTTTCTTTTCCTATAGAAGTCCAATTTTTACCACCGTCATCAGATTTTAACAATGGAACGCCACCTATATAAATTTTATTTTGATTAGCTTTACTAACTGCTATTATTCCAAAATAATAACCGTAAGAACTGTAAACTCCATCTAAATAATCTTTATGTGTTTTTTTCCATGTTTTTCCTCCATTAACTGATTTATAAACCTCAGCACCAATTACTTCAGAATTTAATAAAACATAATTAGCATCTTCTAAATAAGTAGCTAAATCACTTGGTAGTATTGTTTCTTTTTGAATAGCTTTTTTTACAGTTTTAGCTGTATATTTTCTATCAAAATTATTTGTTTTCAAATATAAACTCAAAGCCTCATCATCTAAATTTAAAAAAACTTCTTTAGACATGTTTTTAAAATCATTTTTCTGTAAACCTTCCACTTTCTTTTTCTTTTTTTCAGGCCTCATATCCTGGTTGTCTAAAAGAGCGTAAATAACATTATTATTATAGGCTGCTAATCCAATTCTACCCACACCATTTCCTGTTGGAAAACCACTTTTTTCACTAGTAATATTCACCCAATTTTCACCTGCATCTGTACTTTTATAAATTGCTGAACCTTTACCGCTTCCATTAAAATTCCATGCTTTTCGAATACGTTCCCATGAAGCTGCAAATAAAACAGTTGGATCTGTTGGAGATGCACTAACATCTATAACTCCTGTATTTTCATTAATAAACAAGGTATTTTTCCAAGTCTTTCCACCATCAGTCGTTTTAAAAATTCCACGTTCTTTATTTGATGTATATAAACTTCCAACAGCTGCCACAACAACTTCATTTGGATTGTTTTTATTAATAATAATACGACCAATATGTTGCGAATCGATTAAACCAACATTATGCCAAGTTTTTCCATTATCATCACTTTTTAAAACTCCTATTCCGGCATAAGAAGAACGCGAAGAGTTACTTTCTCCAGTACCTGCCCAAATTATTCCATTTACCCAATCTACAGCAATTGCTCCCATATTTTGGGTTGGTGCATTTTCGGTTATTGCGGTAAAAGATGTTCCATTATTTACTGTATGCCAAATACCTCCTGATGCATAAGCTACATAAAACTCTGTAGCATTTTTAGGATTTACGGCTAAATCTACCACACGACCGCTCATAACAGATGGTCCTATATTTTCAAAAGGTACATTTTTTACTAAAGAAGTTTGAGCGTTTATTTCAAAAAATAGAAACAGAAAAATAGAAAGAAAAGATAGCTTTTTCATTACAAAAGTTTTTTAAGTAGAGTTTAGTTTCAAATTTAACAATATAATTTAAACTTCAACAACTTGAGTATTTAATATAGAAAATATAATAACAACTTATTTTACGCTTCTTACAAAGGTTTAAATAAAAATTATATTCTAAAAATTAGACTGGTGTAATGCTAAAAAAGGAGTTTTGGAATAATAATCTAAAGTTGCCATTTGTGGTCTAAATAAAATTTGTTCTAATAAATTAAGGTTTTTTGCTGCCAAAACTATTAAATCTATATGCATTTTATTTATAAATTGCTCTATAGATTGTTCAAAATTTTTATTTATTTCTGAATGAAAACTATGCTGCTTCTCTGTAAAATAATCTTGTAAAGTTTCTTTATTCCAAAGTTGTTCTTCGGTTAAAACTTCACTGTTTTTATTTAGGTATAAAAAACGAACTGCAGCATTAGTATAACACGATTTACTTGTTAAATAATGCAACAATTTTGCTTCGTAATAATTGGTATAGTCTGTAGGAAAAACAATTTCATTTATTTTAGTGTAAACCGCAGTTTCCGGAACCACCAAAACAGAACATTTTACTTTGGTTATAATTTCTTCGGAAATAGAATTTCTAGTTATTTGTCCTTTTGAAGGAATATCATTAGCACCAATTACAATTAAGTCAATTTTTTTTGTTTTTACTTGATTTCTGGTAGCTTCAACAATATTGTTTTTATCTAAAATTGGAATAAAAGTATGGTCTCCTTTTATTTTTAAGGTATTAATTTTATTAATTAATGTTTCTATGTTGCTTTTAGCATCTATTTTGGAACCAACCTCCACCAAATCAACATCTTGAAGATGTTTATCTACAGGCTCATTCTCGTATCTATTTCCCGCATTTAACAAATGAAAATTAAATTTTTCATCACGAAATAAACCCAACGCGTAAATGATAGAATTCCAAGATTTCTTAGAAAAATCAGTTAAAATTAATATGTTTTTCATTGCATTAATTATTGGTACAAACTTAAAAAAAGCCCTACTAATAATAAATGACATTAATCAGTGAAATTTTAGGTGTAGTTAACGATTTTTTATTTAAAAAATTAAATAATTATTAATAAATAGCTGTTAATCGCTCTAAATCAACAATTCTAATATTTCTTCCTTCGATTTCTATAATACCTTCTTTTTTCAGATCTGTAAGTGTTCTAATTAAACTTTCTGTTGCAATACCTGCAACACTTGCTAAATCTCTTCTTGAAATATTAATATTATTGGATGGTTTATGTTTCATCTTATGCGCAAATTTTAAAATTGTTTTTGCTGTTTTTCTACGCATAGATCCGTATGCCATTTGCAATAATTGATCTTTTACTTCTGTTAAGTTTTCATTAATTAATTGAAACACTTCTAAAGACAAGCTATAGTTGTTTTTTAAAATATTTTGGATAGTGGCTTTGGGCACACTCATTATCTCCAATTTTTCCATTGCAATAGCAGATTCATAATTATGTGCATCATCGAAAATTGCCGAAAACCCAAAAAATTCATCTTCTTTATTAATTGTAATAATTAGTTCTTTACCAAATTCATCAATTTTAACACCTTTAACTTTACCCTTATAAACTAAATAAATGTTATTAGATTTTTCTGATTCTTTATAAATTAACTCACCCTTTTTAAAAACTTTAGCAGTTCCAAAATCGCAAAAATAATTTTTAAGATCATCTATAGTTGAAATATTATCAAATGTTTCTTCTGTTTCCTCTGGAATTTCAGTTTCTTCAACTTCTAAAGATTCTTTTAAAAGAGCAGCTTTTGCTAATCTGCTTTCGATGGCACTTAACAATAACTCTTCCTCTACTGGTTTTGTTAAATAATCATCTGCACCTAAATCCATTCCTTTTCTAATATCTTTAATTTCTGTTTTAGCAGACATAAAAATAAATGGAATTTTTTTGGTTTTTTCTTCTTCAGATAAAAGTTTAAACACATCATAACCATCTAATTCTGGCATCATTATATCACAAATAATAAGATCTGGAAGCATAATTCTGGCCTGTTCTACACCTCTTTTTCCATTAGGAGCTACCACAATTTTATACCCTTCTAACTCTAATATTTCTGCAGTTGTTTCTCTTAAAACGGTATCATCTTCAATTAATAATAATGTTTTCATGTATATTTCTTATAAAATTTAAAGCTCAATAAATAAAATTTTTAAGCACACTTCACTTATTTTTTATTAATTATTGGCAATTCAACAATAAAAGTAGTACCCTCATTCTCTATACTTTCGAATTTAATAGTACCTCCTAAACTTTCTAAATGGCTTTTAACTATATTTAAACCAATTCCAGTACCTTGATTTGTAAGTGCATTTTCAGCCCTAAAGTATCTATTAAAAATATGTTTTTGATCTTTTAACGGAATTCCAATACCCTGATCTTTAATTTTAAAAATAATAATTGCTCCTTTTATATTAATTTTAAAATCTATTTTAGTGTTTTCTGGAGAGTATTTAATGGCATTACTTAAAACATTAGACAACATTAATTCTAATATTTTTTCATCTTGATATAAATCTATATTGTCAATGTCTTTTGGATAAATAATATGTTGTCCACTTTTAAGCATTAGATTGGCATTATAAATAACTTCGTTAACAACCTTACTAAGCTTAAAATTGCTAAATTTATAACTAACCCTTCCAGATTCGAGCCTTTCTACTGATAAAAAATCGTTTAAAATTCCATCTAAATAATGCACCTTATTTTTTATGGTAAGTAAATGCTTTTCTCTTTTATCTTGCATTTCTGTTTTTTTATATTTACCAACCAAAACAGCCGCATTTAACATACCACTTAAAGGTGTTTTAAACTCGTGAGAAACCAGCGATAAGAATTTAGTTTTCAACTCGTTAAGCTCCTTTTCCTTTTTTAGAGCTTTTCTTAATTTAGATTCTGCCTTTACACGCTTCTCAATTTCATTTTTTAAATTAGCAACAGTATTATTTAGTTCCGAAGTTCTTTCTGAAATTTTACCTTCTAATAAGGTGTTTAATTCGCGTATTTTATTTTCTGAATTTTTACGATATGTTATATCTATTACAATAGCCATTACATATTTTTCACCATCAAATTCAAAAGGATTTAAACCTACTTCAACCGGAAATTGATGTCCGTTTTTATGAGCACCATTTAAATCTCGATTATTTCCCATTTGCCTTGCAGACGATTTTTTATAAAAAGAATTAAAATGGGATCCGTGACCTGGATGGTAATTTTTGGGAATTAAAATATTTAAGTGCTGGTTTTGCAACTCTCCTTTCTCATATCCAAACATTTTTTCTGCAGCAGTATTATTTGCTACAATTGTTTGGCTCTGATCTACAACAATTACACATTCTGAAACTGCTTCAAAGAGCACGTTAAATACAAATTCATTTTCATGAAATAAATTAGGCAATGGTATATTTTTTTAGTTTTTAGTAATTTCGAAAATACTAAAAAATTATGAACTATAATAGTAATTTAAACCCAAAAAAAGCAAACTAATAGATTTAAAAAAATAAATACAAAAAGTTTAAACCTTAAGAAATAAACATTTATTTTAATTAATACGTTTTTGTCATTGTTGTAGGCACAACAATTATAAAATCAGCTTTTAATTTATTCTCTTTATCAAATTTTTTAATATTTTCTTGCTCAATTACACTTACAGTACTAATTTTTAAATCGGAGTTATCCTTTTTTAAGTACCAATAAATTCCTTCGTAATTATCTGAATGATATGAACCATTATAATGAATAAACAACCTGTTTTCTTGTATATTTTTTAATATAAAATAACCCATTGTTGCATCTTTAACTGCTTGAGCTTTCGGTAAATTATCTCCTCCATGACCACCCATCATTTCTTTCATTCTAACATAACCTGGCAAAGTTTTATCATATGCAATTGGCAATGGTGCTATCCACATTTTTTCTTTATCAGTTAAGGTTTCTAAAACCTCAAAACCTCCTCTAAAAACCAAACTAGCAAATCTTCTAGGAATATTAGTTGCAATAAATTTTAAGTTATTTTCTTTGGCAAAATCTACCAAAGGCTTATAATCTGTTCTATAATTACTCCAAAGCCTTGCTACAGTATCTAAAGCTTTTTCATCAATTTTTCCAGTTATATAGTTATTTAATTCATTCTGATTATCGGCTTCAAACATTTCAGCCCCTAAAATTAATTTTCTTTGTGTATTTAAGTCTTTTGTGGCTTCATATTGTAACCAATGTATAATTGGATTATTATGATGTTCTCCAAATAAAACCACATCGGTTTTACTCATTTTTTTTATCATTTTTTTATAAGAAATCTTTTTCCCTTTTGCATTGTATAATTTATAAGCTGGCTTATTTTGTGCATAAATTACACTAGAAAAAATAATTACTAAAAAAAATACTAATTGTTTACGCATAAATATTATTAATTTTTTAACGGTTGGTTTTGAACAAATTTATAACTTTGTTATTAATTATTACAATTATTTCTTAATAATGAAATTTCAAGCTTACAATATACTTGTTTATTAGGATTTAAATAACATTTTAAAACATTCATTAAAAATGAAATACCTTCCAATTAGTAATCAACTATTTACAAAAAACAGAGCAAAATTCACAGCTCAAATGAAACCGAAATCTCTTGCGGTTTTTAATTCAAATGACACTTTTACAACAGGTGCAGACAGCACACTTCCATTTAAACAAAGCAGCGACTTATTATATTTAAGTGGAGCTGATCAAGAAGAGAGTATTTTAGTTCTTTTTCCAGATGCTATAAACCCAGAACATAGAGAAATTTTATTTTTGACCGAAACTAGCAAATTAATTGAAATTTGGTATGGTGCCAAATATTCTAAAGAAGAAGCTACACAAGTTTCAGGAATTAAAACTATTTATTGGCTATCTGAATTTGATAAGGTTTTTTACGACTTAATGACAGAGGCTGAAACCGTATACTTTAACACAAACGAACACTACAGACAATCTGTTGAAATAGAAACTAGAGAAGACCGATTTATTAAAAAATGCAAAGCAGATTTCCCTGCTCATAAATGGGAAAAAAGTGCTCAAATAATGCTTAATATTAGAGGTGTTAAAGAACCTGAAGAAATTGAACTATTGCAAACAGCTTGTAATATTACAAACAAAGGTTTTAGAAGAATTCTACCTTTTGTAAAACCTGGCATTATGGAGTACGAAATTGAAGCTGAATACATGCACGAGTTTTTAAGAAATAGATCTAAAGGGTTTGCTTATACTCCAATTATTGGATCTGGTTATAGTGCTTGTGTTTTACACTATATAGAAAACAATAAAGAATGTAAAGATGGCGACATGTTATTGATGGATGTAGGTGCTGAATATGCAAATTACTCTAGTGATATGACACGTACTATACCTGTAAACGGTCGTTTTACCGAAAGACAAAAAGCTATTTACAATGCCGTTTTACGCGTTAAGGATGAAGCTACAAAAATGTTAGTACCTGGAGCAGATTGGGCCGAATACCACAAAGAAGTTGGTAAAATAATGACCAATGAATTATTAGGTTTAAAACTTTTAGATAAAGCCGATGTACAAAACGAAGACCCAAAATGGCCTGCTTATAAAAAATATTTTATGCACGGAACTTCACATCATTTAGGTTTAGATACCCACGATTATGGAGCGTTAAAAACACCTATGAAAGCAAATATGGTGTTTACTGTTGAACCTGGAATTTATATCCCTGAAGAAAATATGGGTATTAGAATTGAAGATGATGTTGTTATCCAAGAAAGTGGAGAACCATTTAACTTAATGAGAGACATCCCAATTACCGTTGAAGAAATTGAAGATTTAATGAATAAGTAATTAATTCTTTAAAATTTAAAAAACTCGAATCTTAAAAAATTCGAGTTTTTTTTATTATTCTACAACAATTACCTCTTTTAAAGAAACAGGCTTACCATTATTTGTAAATCCTTCTAAAGAAATTTCAAACGTTCCTTTCACATCCGAAGTAAAAAAACTTATGTCTTTTGTTTTAGAGTTTATTGTTAAATCTGGCAACCATAATAACTGAGTTCTAAAATCTGGAATTCGTTTTAATTTATCTGTACCATCGTATTGTTGATTAAAGTATACCTTTTTTTCTAGAGGTTTCAATAAATCAACATTTATGGTTGAATCTTCATTAGATATTAATTTAGAAAAATCTCCTTTTACAGAACGAAATGAAATTATACCTTCAAACATTTGTGTACCATATAGATATTTTTCCCTAACAACACTTATTTTTTGAATTTTGTTTGCATTATAATTTATAATTTTATTGTGATCTTGAATAATAACTCCGTCAAAAAGAACCAATGGTAACAATCCAGAATTATAGGTTCTATTTGCCCAAATTACATCTAATGATATTTCACCTTTTCTATGTTTTAAAGTTACAACATCTACTACTTCAATAATAGTTTCTTTAATAGTTGGAAAACGTGTAAAATCATCTAAGTTAAACGTAATTTCTTTAGAGCTGTAAAATAGATCTTCTAAAGCCGCTTTCTCTTTTTCTGTTGGCTTAACAACACCGTATGCATTCTCTATTTGGTTGTTAATGCTTTGTTTTAAAATATAATTACTTATAGATTTATTAACTTTATAATCACTAAATTTTAAGTTAGTATAACTTAATGGTGCTACAGAATTTAAATTAATCTTATACTTATCTGTATTACTTAACAATTGTATAATTGCTGTTGGTTGATTATAATTTTCTGAAAGATTAAAATAGAATTGCCCTGAATTATTTGTTGTTGCTATTTTAAAAATATCGTCTTGTTTTCCAGAAATAGACAACCCTACTTTCACATCCTCTACAGGTAAACTAGTTACTTTTTCAATAACAGTTCCGGAAATTAATTCACCTCTTAATTCTGGTAAAAAAACACCTTTATCCTTATTTATTTCAATACTTTTAGTTTCAACAGTAGAATATTTAAAGGAAGAAGCTTTTTCAAGTGTTTGAAATGGCTTTATTTTTCTAACAGAAATAGAATAATTACCATAAGACTCATTTTCTTTTATAGACTTTAATTGAAATTGTACTTTTTCCCTATTTTTAAATTCCTTTTGAGCTAATGATACTTCTAAAAAATCACTTTTAAAAATTTTCGAATCAGCTATACTCGATGTTTTTAAATTGTTAGAATTTTCTAAATTTAAAGTATCTATTTTTTTTGAAAGTATTGCTTCTTGATTTTCATTAAATGGATTCACAATAGAAATATCTTCTTGAAATATGGCTTTTTCTCCCATATTACGCATCCACTGTGTGTAGGCTACAATTTTATAATTTCCAGATAAAATGGACGTTGGAATAAAAAAATCTCCTTGCCCCAAACCAGAATCTAATTTAACTTTTTGTCTAAAAACTTCATTTAACTCATTATCAATTAATGCTACATAAGCTATTTTACTAATATTACTTAATGTATTATTATCACTATTTAAACAATATAATTTATAATAAAAATTCTCTCCAGTAAGCAAAAAAGAACTATTATAGTGAATAAATATTTTTTCTTGATGTATATTTTCAAAAAGAGTTTCATCGTTATTTTGTAATACAACTTGTGCATTCACAATATAACATTGACTATAAAATACTATCAATAATAAAAAGAACTGTTTTTTCATGGTCTTTTATTTCAATTTAATTATTCAATCCAAAAATCTGGTTTTTCATTTGTTCCTATAGATGTACAATCGCTGCAAGGAACTGGAACCATTTGATAAGGCCCACCTGGAATTGGAATTACAGGACTAAATTCACCCCCATTTATTTGAAAAAACTTTAAAGTACCTCCTTTAATCGCTTCAATTAATGGTGAACTATTTCCAATTTCATCTACTAAAAGCGGAGCAACTAATTCGCAGTTTGAAATATAAGGAGGTGAAGTTTGTATAATTTCTCTTGGATTAACAAATATTCTTTTTGATGCTACTGAAGCTACTTCAAAAAATCCAATTACTTTTTCTTCACTATTCTCATCTGAGGAAATATTACCACTAAAAAAACCTGGTTGATTTTGTGAAAACAAACTTTCTGAACCTGACAGATTATTTAAAATATTGTAAAAGGTATAAGCTTCTATTGATTGTACATATTGTTTTAACAAAATACTGTATCTATTTGTAATTATAAAATCATCTTTTGAAATAAACCTAACAGGAAACTTAGACACTCTATCTTCAACTAAACTATTGGTTTCTGTTTGAATAATACCTTCTGAAAATATGGTATTATAACAAATTCTTTCTTCTTTAGTTCTTGGAACAAAATCAACTTCAAAAGGAGGCACATCAGATATAACTACTGCATCATAAGCAGACCAATACGGTGCAATAATTTTATAAGTTTCTTCAAACTCATAACGATAATACCTAGCATCGCCATTTGCATTATAACTACTTACCTGAATAGATATACCTTCATTTCCATTACTATCAATTTCTTTAACAGCTTCAACCTCATTAATTTGTGCTTCATTTGTTATTTTTGTTGGTTGAGAAGAATAAGACCTTCCGTTTGATGTTGTAATTTTTAATTGATATTGTATATCAGTTTCTGCTTTAAATTCAACTTCCGATAAATAAACACCTGGAGTTTCTTCTTCAAAATTATAAGTATTACCAAAATCATCTATAACTTCAACCTTCGCATTACTTTCAGTTGTAGGCATATTTTCTTCTAGTTTAAACGTTCTACTTAATTTTATTTGATGAAACTTGTATTCATTAGTAATTGAACCCTCAACTACCAATGCATCATCAAATGAAATAGTTTTTAAATCAATTTGTTCCACACAAGCATTGGTTAAAAAAGCTACAACTGAAAATAAAATAAAAGATAAAAATTTTATATTTTTCATAATTAATTGTCTTCTAAAATTTAAAATTATAGGTTATTGTTGGTACTGGAATTGAAAAAATTGAGCTTTGATATGCTTTAATTTCACCTTTATCTGTTACAAAGTAAACTGAATAAGGATTATTTCGTCCTAAAACATTATATACTGAAATATTCCAAAAGCTATGTGCAAACTTCTTAATTTTATGATTACCCTCAATATTAAACCCTACATCAAATCTATAATAATCTGGTATTCTAAATTTATTTCTATCGCTATACAAAACGCGTTCTTCTCCATTATAAACATATTTTCCAACAGGGTAAGTAACTGGTCTTCCGGTTTGATATGTAAAATTTGCTGAAAAACTATAGCGTTTGGTTAATTTGTAATTTGCAACTAAACTTACATCGTGTGGCTTGTCATAATTTGATGGAAAATAATCACCGTTATTTACCCTTTCCTCAGAAAAATCGCTATCTAATTTCACCATAGAACGTGAATAACTATAACCTATCCACCCATTTAAATTTCCTTTAGTTTTCTTAATTAAAAACTCAACACCATAAGCTTTTCCTTTTCCTTGTAAAACTTCTGTTTCAATATATTCATTTAACAATAAATCTGCTCCAACTTTATAATCTAAAGTATTTTTAGTTTTTTTATAATAGCCTTCCAAACTTAGTTCGTAAAAAGAATCTTCGAAATTTTTATACAAACCTAAGGTTACTTGATTAGCTTGCTGTGGTTTAATATTTAAATCAGACAACTTCCAAGTATCTGTAGGAGAAACTGTGGTGTTGTTTGACAACGTATGTATATATTGATATGTACTATTGAAACTCCCTTTTACTGATAGACTTGGTGTTAAAAAATAACGGGCAGATAAACGCACTTCAGGTCCTCCATAAGTTTTAACAACTTCATTTTTATCGAAATTTAATGTATCAATAACAGTGCCTTCATTTTTTGGTAGATCTTTTTTATACTCTCTTTGAGAAGCTTCGCCTAACGATGTATAAAACGAATATCGTAAACCTACATTAAAGAGTAACTTTTTATTTACCTTATAATTATCTGCAATAAATATAGCAGATTCTAAAGCTTTTTCTTCTGCTATATCAGTAGCTTCAATTATAGATTCAGTACCTGTTGGATTAATAGAACCTGGATTTACTACATATAATTTGCTAGAAACTCCATAATCAAACTTATGAGTATCACTATGTAAATATTTCATTTTAAGTTTTAATTCGGTTTCATTTATTTTATAACCGAGTTTAAAATCTGTATCAATAGCTCCATCATATTCAATATTGAATTTATATTCACTATTAGCTAAAATTAAACTCCCATTATTTTTATTATTAAAACTTCTATTCCATCTTAATGAAACTAATCTATTATTATAGCTATATAAAGAATCTGACGTGATACTAAAATCATCATTGCTATAATATCCAGAAGCTTCGATAGTATTATTATTGTCTAATTTGTGCTTATATTTAGCAACCACGTCAAAAAACGAAGCTTTACTATCTTTAATTGATGCATCATCTAGATTTTTTAAAATCCAATCTGAATAGGTTCCTCTTCCTCCAATTAATAAAGAAGATTCGTTTTTAACAATAGGAATTTCAAAAGTTAAATTACTAGTTACAGGGCCAATTGATGCCTCTCCTGCAAATTTTTCTGTAGAAGCGTCTTTGGTATTTATATCAAAAACAGAGGATAACCTACCTCCAAATTCTGACGGTAAACTTCCTTTATAAATATTTACATCGCCTGATGTAAAAGGATTTAGTGCAGAGAAAATTCCGAAAAAATGTGAAGGATTGTATAAAACGGCATTATCTAACAAAATTAAATTTTGATCTTCTTTACCCCCTCTAACATTATACCCAGAAGAGCCTTCTCCTGCTTTTTTTATACCTGGCAAAGTTGTAGCAACTTTTAATATATCTCGCTCACCTAAAACCAAAGGTATATTTTTAATCTCTTCAACTTTAATTTGTGTTATTCCAGATATTACTTCCTTAATATTTCTATCTCTACTCGCCTCTACAACCACTTCATTTAAAGTTTCTGAGGTTTCTTTTAAATCAAAATTTAGTGTTCCATCGCTATAAATAAGCACTTTTTTATTAGCCTCTTCAATACCTAAAGATTTTGTTTCAATATAATTTATGCCTGGAGGTAATTCTATAGTGTAAAAACCATCGATATTGGTAACTGCATTAATATTTTTACCTACAACTATTAATGCTAAATTTGGAATTGGATCGTTTGTCAAACTATTTTTAACATATCCCGAAAGTGTATAGAATTTTTTGGAACTTTTCTTTGTTTCCTTTCCAATTCTTACTGTTTCATAATTTTTTGATTTAGCTACAAAATTATCTTCATAAAATACAGGTTCAACAGCCTTATTACCAACTTCTACTTCTTTCTTTTTATAAAAAGAACTTGGTAAATAGTCGTAAATTAAATTATTTTGAGTTAATACAACTTTATTATCTTTACTTATATAAAAGTTTATATAAGTATCTTTAAAAATGGATGTTAAAATATAATTTAAAGAAACATTAGAATAATTACCCGAAATTGGCTTGTTATCTATCCAATCTTCAATAAAATAAAATTGATAACCTGTTGTTTTTTCTAACTGATTTATAACTTCAATCTTGCTTAAATTTTGAAAATTTAAAGATATTTTTAGCTCTTCTTTAGTTTGAGCATTTAAAAAATGAAAACAAAAAAAAGCTACTAATAATATAATTTTTCTCATATTTTTCAGGCTAATTATTTGATATTATTTCACTTAAATAACTTGAAAGTTTAGACAAAAACAACTCATAGTCTGTTTTTCTTAAATTTACATTATTCTTGTAAAATAGGTTAATATCTTTTTTAAGATTTGGTAACGCTTTTGAAATATTACTTTTTGATTTTATTTGATAATATTGATTATTGCAATAAAGTAAATAGGCTTCTTTCTCTTTAAACACGTAATACACAAAGTTTTTATCTAAATGTTTTTTTATATTTTTTAGATACTTTTTATAAAATTTTATATTACTATCTTCAAATAAAATCTCATAAAACCCTGAAACATTCTCAGCTGAGAGCTTAACAAAATTATGATTATTAAACGAAAAACTTGTTACTTTTTGTTGAATTAATTGAATTGTATTGTATGAATTAAAACTTGGTAAGTTAGCAATAAGTTCATCATTGTAAATATCATATTTTAGATAAATATCAAAATACGGTTGGTCGCTATATAATACTGTTCCTTTTATAAAATTAGGACTTAAAAAATATTCATGATTATTATTTATGGTATTATAAATTCTTTTATATTGAATTCCATTGTATAAATCTGTATTTCCAACTCCAACAACAGTATCAAACCATTTATAATAATTGGCTTGACGAGATTCTGTTTGACTGTAAAATGAAAAGGAATTTAATATAAAGAAAGCAATTACAATATGTTGCTTAGCAATTTTTCTCATCTATTGAATTAAATTTAAGTTTTCGAAGATATATAAAATTATCACTAAACTTAAATTAAAAATAAAAAAAACTCGAATCTTAAAAAATTCGAGTTTTTTTTATTAACAAATAATTAATTTACAATAAATTACACTGTTTCAAATTCAAAAACATATTTATTTAAATGTTTTAATGCTGAAACTTTATCGTTTGTATTTACTAAAAGAGATATATTGTTATTACTTCCTCCATAAGAAATCATTCTTACTGAAAGGTCTTGTAACACCTGAAATAATCTATGCGTTTCGTGATGTTTAACAACCTCTTTTCCAACCAAACAAATAATACTTTGATTATTATCTACTTCAACCAAAGAGAATTTTTTTAATTCTTCAACAATTGAATCTAAATTTGCATCATTATCAATAGTTAACGAAACTGCAATTTCTGATGTAGTAATCATATCAATTGGTGTTTCGTATTTTTCAAATATTTCAAATACTTTTTTTAAGAAACCGTGTGCTAAAAGCATACGAGCCGACTTAATTTTAATTGCTATAATATTATCTTTTGCTGCAATAGCTTTTATTCCCTCACCATCTGTATTTTCCGAAATTAATGTACCATAAGAAGCTGGATCCATAGTGTTTTTTAAACGTACAGGTATATTAGCTTCACGTGCTGGCATTACAGTTTGTGGATGCAATATTTTTGCTCCAAAATAAGCTAATTCAGCAGCCTCATCAAAAGATAAATTAGAAATTGCATGGGTATTATCTACAATTCTAGGGTCATTGTTATGCATTCCATCAATATCAGTCCATATTTGAACTTCATCAGCCTCCATAACTGCCCCAATAATTGTTGCCGTATAATCACTTCCTCCACGTTGTAAATTAGCTATATTTCCATAAGCATCTAAGCAAATAAAACCTTGCGTTATGTATATCTCTGCTGGTAAATTTTCGTGAATAATACGTTGTAAATTTTGCTTTATATAAAAATCGTCTGGCTCGTTAGATTTATCAACTCTCATAAAATCTAATGCTGGCAGCAATTGTGCATTTACCCCTTCTTGATTTAAAAATTTGGTAAACATAAAAGTTGACATTAATTCTCCTTGCGATACAATTTTATTGTATAAAAAAACGGTATGCTTTTCTGCAGTCAATTTTCTTAGATGCTCAAAAACATTATCAATATAATTACTAACTTGTTGTTTTGTTTCTGAACATTCAAATAATTCATCAATTACAATTTCATATTTTGCAGATAAGTTCTCAATATATTGTATTGCAACATCTAAAGCTCCTAACTTTATTTGTTCAGAAATTTCTACCAAAGCATTTGTAGTTCCAGACATGGCAGATAAAACAACTATTTTTCTATCTCCGTCGTTAATAATTTCTTTAACACTCTTTATATTTTTTATAGAACCGACAGAAGTCCCTCCAAATTTTAAAACTTTCATTTTTTGTATTTTAGTACTGCAAATGTAAAATCATTTTCAACTTATTATGTATATTTAAAAAAAACACACTAATTTTGCACAAACTGTTAACTATTTAACAATATGAGAACCATTGCAACTTGTGTAGAAGAAATCTTAGTTTCGCAACCTTTTTTAGAAGATGCTTTAACTAGAAATATTTTAAATTTTAGTGCATTAGCTGAAGAGTTAAGAGAACCCATTTCTAAAATGTTACGTAAACCTGTTAAATCTGGCGCTATTATGATGGCATTACGCAGATACAGTCCGCCAAAAGAAATGGCAAATAAAATTAAATTGAATAAAGTTCTTCAAAATTTAGGAGATATTACAGTACGTTCAGACTTGTCTGATTATACTTTTAAAAATTCAAGCTCACTAGCTAATAGTCATTTAAAAGCCTTAGAAATAATCAAAAACAATCCGCATATTTTTTACACTTTTACACGTGGTGTACACGAAAGTAATGTACTTATTACTACAACATTAAAAGATAAAATTGAAAAAAATTATAAAGATGAAGTATGTACTTCGGTAAAAGATAATTTATCAGCAATTACCATAGGTTTACCAAAAGAAAATACCAAAATTGCAGGACTGTATTATCAATTTTTTAAAAGATTAGCTTGGGAAGGAATTTCGCTTTATGAAGTTGTTTCTACAACCAACGAATTTACTATTTTAGTAGAAGAAGATGTTGTTGATAAAGCTTTTTCTGCTGTAAAGGGACTGAAAAATTAAATTATAAATACTTGTTATAATGACATTTGCTTATAAAAACACAACTATTAACTTTACTTCAAACGGTACAGGTAAAACAATAGTTTTATTACACGGCTTTTTAGAAAATAGCACAATGTGGAATTCCATTTCTCAAGAAATTTCAAAAAAATACCGCATTATTTGCATCGATTTATTAGGACATGGAGCCTCTGAAAATCATGGTTATATTCATACAATGCAAGATCAAGCAGCAATGGTTATTGCCGTTTTAAAACACCTACGTATACGAAAATATATATTAGTTGGACACAGTATGGGTGGTTATATTGCCTTAGAAATTTGCAAATTAGTACCAAACAACATTAAAGGTTTATGTTTAATGAATTCCACAGCATTACCTGACTCTAAAGAAAAAAAAGCAAACAGAGATAGAGCAATTATTGCGGTAAAACAAAACCATAAAACATTTATTAGAATAGCAATACCAATGCTTTTTTCTGAAGAAAACAAAAATATTTTTACTTCAGAAATAAATGCAATAACTAATGATGCATTAAACATGTCTCCACAAGGAATTATTGCAGCCTTAGAAGGTATGAAAATAAGAGAAGATTATACTTCGGTTTATAAAAGTGCTAATTTTCCTATTCAAATGATTATTGGTAAACAAGATCCAGCTTTAGAATATACTTCTTTAATTGAACAAACAAAAAATACCAATGTACAGCTTGTTGAATTTCCGGATGGACATATGAGCCATATAGAAAATAAAGAAGCGTTAATTACAACTTTAACCAACTTTGCTAAAAAGTGCAATTAATATAAACTTAATGCTTTAAAATCTAATCCAACGCTTTCCAACCTTGAGCTGTTAATTTTATTTGTTGCCCAGCTCTGGTTACTAAATTTGCACCAATACTTTTATCAGCAATATGTCCTATAACTGTTAAATGTGGATTCCCTTTAATTTTAGGGAAATCTTCTTGAGAAATTGTAAATAACAACTCGTAATCTTCACCACCACTTAAGGCAATAGTTGTGCTATTTAATTCAAATTCTTCACAAGTAGCAATAACTTGAGGATCTAATGGAATTTTTTCTTCATACAAATTACATCCAACTTCAGATTGCTCACAAATATGTAAAATTTCAGATGAAAGCCCATCTGAAATGTCAATCATAGCAGTTGGTTTCACTTTTAAATCTTTCAATAATTTTACAATATCTTTTCTAGCCTCAGGTTTTAATTGTCGTTCAATTAAGTAAGAATAATTTGTTAAATCTGGTTGTGAATTCGGATTTACTTCAAAAACTTGTTTTTCTCTCTCTAATACTTGTAACCCTAAATATGCAGCACCTATATCACCTGACACCACAAGCAAATCGTTTGGTTTTGCAGAATTTCTATATACAACTTCTTGCTTATCTACCTCACCAATTGCAGTAACACTTATTAGTAAACCAGTAACCGAAGATGTGGTATCTCCGCCCACTAAATCAACTGTATAATTTTTACAAGCTAAATGAATTCCTTCATATAATTCTTCAATTGCCTCTAACGGAAAACGGTTAGAAACAGCAATTGAAACTGTTATTTGGCTTGCAACACCATTCATAGCATACACATCAGATAAATTAGCCATAACAGCCTTATAACCAAGATGCTTAAGTGGCATATAACTTAAATCAAAATGTACACCCTCAATCAACAAATCTGTTGTAACCAACATTTGTTTATTTTTAAAATCTAACACAGCGGCATCGTCTCCAACTCCTTTTACTGTAGTAGATTGTGCTATCTTAAAATTTTGAGTTAAGTGTTTTATAAGTTTAAATTCGCCTAATTCAGACAAACTTGTACGTGTTTGATTTTTATCTTCTATCATTTTGCAAAGATATTGAATTTAATATTTAGAAATCAATAGTTAAGATTAACTTAAAAACAATTACAAATCAATAGAAATATAGTATTTTTGTAATATTGATTCTATTTATAGAAATATATAGAATTTTGATTCATTTTATGATAAATATCATATTTTAAGGATTACCTTTGCATATTAATTTATAGAAAAATGATAAAAGTTTCAGAAATAGCAAAAAAGAAAGTTGTAGAACTTATGACTGATGATGGCTTTGACCCAAAAGTTGACTTTGTAAGAGTTGGTGTTAAAAGTGGTGGTTGCTCAGGACTTTCATACGATTTAAAATTTGACAAAGAAAACAAAGAAGGTGATAAGGTTTTTGAAGATAATGGTATAAAAATTATTGTTGACAAAAAAAGTTTTTTGTATTTAGTTGGCACAACATTAGAATATTCTGGCGGATTAAACGGAACTGGTTTTGTTTTTAACAATCCAAATGCGCAACGTACATGTGGTTGTGGAGAATCATTTTCTTTATAAAAATTTAAAAGATTAAAAGAGATAGGTTTATGAAAAATTCCGGAAATTTAAAAGTTTACAATAAACATTCGATTTTTCAGTTACCATTTATAAACTTACCGATGAAAAATCTTTCAATAATAACATAAAAAAATCAAATTCAAAGAGCAGCTCTTTCAAATCCATTAAATATTTTAAAACAACCAAATGGTAAAATTAGAAGTCTGTCAAGAATTTGTTGAGAATTACAAATATTAGAAAAAACAGTTTTTACTTTAATTAATAAGGTTTAAGATATTATCTAAATTTATTAACTTTCTTAAAAACAGTAATATTGATTAAATTTTAATCATTCAATATTTAAATCTTTAAATGAACTATGAGTAAATTTACTGAAGACGATTTAAAAAAAGAACTCGAAACAAAAGAGTACGAATACGGTTTTTACACAGATATTGAAGCTGATAAGTTTCCTGTTGGTTTAAATGAAGAAGTTGTAATTGCAATTTCTAAAAAGAAAAACGAACCTGAATGGATGACCTTATGGCGTTTAGAAGCTTTTAAAGTTTGGAAAGAAATGGAAGAACCAGACTGGGCGAATGTTAATTATGAAAAACCAAATTTTCAAGATATTAGTTATTATTCTGCTCCAAAACAAAAACCAAAATTAGACAGTTTAGATCAAGTTGATCCAGAATTGCTAAAAACTTTTGAAAAACTTGGTATTTCAATTGACGAACAAAAACGCTTATCAAATGTAGCTGTTGATGTTGTAATGGACTCCGTTTCTGTTGCAACTACTTTCAAAAAAACATTAAACGAAAAAGGGATTATATTTTGCCCAATTTCTGAAGCCATACAAGAACATCCAGAATTGGTGAAAAAATATTTAGGAACCATTGTTCCAAAAACAGATAATTTTTATGCTGCTTTAAATTCAGCAGTATTTTCCGATGGATCTTTCTGTTACATTCCAAAAGGAGTTACCTGCCCTATGGAGCTTTCAACCTATTTTAGAATTAACGAAGGTGGTACTGGTCAGTTTGAACGCACATTAGTTGTTGCAGATAAAGGAAGCTTTGTTAGTTATTTAGAAGGCTGTACAGCACCTGCACGTGATGAAAATCAGTTACACGCAGCTGTTGTTGAACTAATTGCATTAGATGATGCCGAAATAAAATATTCTACTGTTCAAAACTGGTTTCCTGGTGATGCAGAAGGAAAAGGTGGTGTTTACAATTTTGTAACTAAACGTGGTTTATGCGAAAAAAATGCCAAAATCTCTTGGACACAAGTAGAAACTGGAAGTGCTGTTACTTGGAAATACCCAAGTTGTGTTTTAAAAGGTGATAATTCTGTTGGAGAGTTTTACTCAATTGCGGTTACCAACAACTACCAACAAGCGGATACTGGTACAAAAATGATTCACTTAGGAAATAATACTAAAAGTACAATTATATCTAAAGGAATTTCAGCCGGACATTCGCAAAATTCATATAGAGGTTTGGTTCAAGTTGGTGCTAGATCTAAAAATGCGCGTAATTTTTCGCAATGCGATTCACTTTTAATGGGAGATTTGTGTGGTGCACATACTTTCCCATACATTGAAGCTAAAAACAAAACAGCTCAAATAGAACACGAAGCAACAACAAGTAAAATTGGTGAAGATCAACTATTTTATTGCAATCAACGTGGTATAGATACTGAAAAAGCTATTGCACTAATTGTAAACGGATTTGGAAAAGAAGTATTAAATAAATTACCTATGGAATTTGCTGTTGAAGCTCAAAAATTACTAGAAATTAGTTTAGAAGGTTCAGTAGGTTAAAAGTTCATAAAGTTAAAAAGTTCGAAGTTTTAAGTTTTAAGTTCTAATTATAACTTATAAAACTCTCAACTTTAAAACATTCAAATTATAAATTAAGATGTTAAAAGTAAAAAATTTACACGCAAGTATCAACGATAAAGAGATTTTAAAAGGTATAAATCTTGAAATAAAACCAGGTGAAGTACATGCTATAATGGGGCCAAATGGTTCTGGAAAAAGTACACTTTCAGCTGTTATTGCCGGAAAAGAAGAATTTGAAGTAACAGAAGGCGCTGTTGTTTTAGACAACGAAGACTTGGAAGATTTAGCTCCTGAAGAAAGAGCACATAAAGGTATATTCTTATCTTTTCAATACCCTGTTGAAATTCCTGGAGTAACCGTTACAAACTTTATTAAAACTGCAATTAACGAAACTCGTAAAGCTAAAGGTTTAGAAGAGTTACCAGCTAAAGATATGCTGAAACTTATTCGTGAAAAAGCCGATTTATTAGAAATTGATAGAAAATTCTTATCACGTTCTTTAAATGAAGGTTTTTCTGGAGGTGAAAAAAAACGTAACGAAATTTTTCAAATGGCAATGTTGGAACCTAAACTTGCTATTTTAGATGAAACAGATTCGGGCTTAGATATAGACGCTTTAAAAGTTGTAGCAAATGGGGTAAATAAACTTAAAAGCAAAGACAATGCAGTGTTAGTTATTACGCATTACCAGCGTTTATTAGATTATATTGTTCCAGATTTTGTACATGTTTTATACAATGGTAAAATTGTAAAATCTGGCGGAAAAGAATTAGCTTTAGAACTAGAAGCTAAAGGTTACGACTGGTTAAAATAAAATATTAAAGTAAACAGTTGCAGTTACAATAAACAGTTAAAACTGAAAAATTGGCACTGAAAACTGAAAACTCACATCACAATGGATTTAAAAGAAAAATTAGTTTCTTCATTCTTAGCATTTGAAAATAAAGGTGGATTAGATTTAGATTCTAAATCACATAATATTAGAACCAAAGCTATTCATAATTTCGAAAAAAAAGGTTTTCCAACTAAAAAAGATGAAGAATGGAAATATACAAGCTTAAACTCGTTATTAAAAAACGACTACAGCCTTTTTCCTGAAACAAAAAAAGCTGTTGAATTTAAACATGTAAGAGAATATTCAATAAACGAAATAGAGTCTTATACTTTAGTTTTTATTGATGGTGTTTTTAGCTCTTTTTTATCAAACACAACACACGATGAATGCGATGTTTGTGTATTATCTTCTGCCTTTACGCGTCCAAAATATAAAATGGTAGTAGATAATTATTTCAATACCATTGCAAAAAAAAGCAATAGTTTAACAGAATTAAATACTGCTTTTTCGGTTGAAGGAGCTTTTATTAATATTCCAAAAAACACCGTTGTACCAAAACCTATACAAATTTTACATTTCTCTACAGGAAGTGAAGCAGAAGTAATGCTTAACCCTAGAAACTTAATAGTTGTTGGAGAAAATTCTCATGTCCAAATTATTGAACGCCATCAAAACCTATCAAAAAATACTGTACTTACTAATGCTGTTACAGAAATTTTCGCTCATAAACGTGCTATTATAGATTTTTACAAAATTCAAAATGACACCGAAAATTCATCATTAATCGACAGTACTTTTGTTTCACAAAAACAACAAAGTGTTGCCTCTGTTCATACATATTCTTTTGGAGGAAAATTAACGAGAAATAATTTAGAGTTTCATCAAGAAGGTGAATATATTACATCTAATTTAAACGGTATCTCAATTCTAAATAATAAACAACATGTAGATAACCACACTTTGGTTAATCATAAATTCCCTAATTGTGAAAGTCACGAATTATATAAAGGAATTTATGCCGATAAATCTACAGGTGTATTTAATGGAAAAGTAATTGTGCAACAAGCTGCACAAAAAACAAATGCTTTTCAACAAAACAACAATATTATAATTGATGATGGGGCTAGTATTAATGCAAAACCTCAATTAGAAATTTTTGCTGATGATGTAAAATGTTCTCACGGTTGTACTATTGGTCAATTAGACGAAAGTGCACTATTTTATATGCAATCTAGAGGTATTCCTAAAAAAGAAGCTAAAGCTTTATTATTATTTGCCTTTGGAAATGAAGTAGTTGAAAAAATTAAAATACCTCAACTAAAAACAAGAATTACAATGCTAATTGCAAAAAACTTAGGTGTTAATTTAGGTTTTGACTTTTAAAACAGCAGTAAAAAAATAAATTATTTAAAAACGCTATTATCTTATAAAATAATAGCGTTTTTTATATACAATACTTTTACTCAATAACATCGTGAACCATAGTGTGGTTTCCGTTATTCCATAAAGTTAAAATATCTGTAGCAACTAAAGCTCCACTCCCTGCAGCTATTGCGTATTGACTTCTCCAACCTGCCAAAACACCTGCCACATAAAGTCCATCTTTAACTAAATGATTGTTGTTTTTTAGCATTATTTTCTCTTTTTGTGGAGGAATACTTGTATGTGGCGTTACATACTCTGTTAAACCTTCAATATTAAATAAATTTGAAGGTCCAATTGCCATAACAATTATAGCTGCACTATATTCATTTTTATTGGTTTTAACTATAAAATTAGGTGTAGAACCAGTTACAGAAACCACTTTTTCTTTTTCTATTTGTTCGATATGAGGAAAATCTTCTGCTAATTGCAATAATCCTTTTTTAAGAATAGCACCTCCTTTGGTTCCTTTATCAAAACCTAATACATTATTTAACTCAGCATTATTTAATGCAGAAGTTTTTTGATGCGTTATAATTCCTATTTTTTTTCCTTCAGCAAACGGTTTTTTTATTGCAGAACCTAAAATTAAGGCACTAGATAAACCTGCTGCACTTCCACCAATAATTAAAACATCGAAATATTTCATACTATAAATTTAAAGACATTAAATCTTGAATGTTTGAAGTAAATAATTTTACCGAAATAGCTAGTAAAATTACTCCAAAAACTTTTCTAATAATTAAAATACCATTATCGCCAATAAATTTACCTAGTTTATTAGAAGTCTTAAGCACAGTATACATAAAAAACAAATTAATAATTATTGCAATTAAAATATTAACAGTAGCAAATTCGGAACGTAAAGAAAGTAAGGTTGTTAAACTTCCAGGGCCTGCAATTAAAGGAAATGCTAATGGAAAAACAGAAATTGTTCTTGCATTTGTTTCTTCTTCTTTATAAAGCGAAACACCTAAAATCATCTCTAATGCAATAAAAAATAAAATTAAGGCACCTGCAACAGCAAAAGAATTAACATCAATTCCAATTAAATTTAGAATACTTGTTCCTAAATATAAAAAGGCAATCATTATTACACCCGCAATAATAGAAGCTTTTTCAGATTGAATTTGTCCAAATTTTGCACGTAAATCAATAATAATTGGAATATTTCCAATTACATCTATAACCGCAAATAATACCATAGTTGCAGTAAGTATTTCTTTAAAATTAATTAACATATCAATACCATTTAAATTAAGGGTCGGCAAAAGTAGATAATCCTTTAATAATAATAACAAATTTAGCATAAAAAAGTTTAGTTTTGCAAAATGTTTCAATTAGGAAAAACAATAGTCTCAGAAGACATTATCGAAAAAGATTTTGTTTGCAATTTAAATGCTTGCAAGGGCAAGTGTTGTATAGATGGTGAAGCTGGAGCACCATTAGAAGAAAGTGAACTTCAAATTTTATTGGATATTTATCCAAAAGTTAAACCTTTTTTACGCGAAGAAGGCATAAAAGCTATTGAAGATCAAGGTTTATTTATTACCAATGAAGGGGAGTATGAAACAACCTTAATAGATGGTAAAGATTGTGCTTTTGTAACTTTTGATGACAATAATACTGCTAAATGCGGAATCGAAGAAGCTTACAATCAAGGTTTAATTAAATGGAAAAAACCTATTTCTTGCCATTTATATCCAGTTAGAATTATGAATTACAGCGAGTTTTCCGCAGTAAATTATCATAAATGGCCTATTTGTGATGATGCTTGTACGCTTGGAAAAGAACTTCAAGTACCTGTATATAAATTTGTAAAAGAAGCTTTAATTAGAAAATTTGGAAAAGATTGGTATGCTGAATTAGAAAAAGTGGCAGAAAATCACAAATTCTAATCTATATGTAACTTAAGTTCCATAGACGGGTATGCCTTTTTGTAATTTTACAAAAAGGCAATTATTCAGATTTTAAACCATGTTTAAAACTAGCAACTATTTTTATATACTTATTATAATTTTTAGTATCCAAAATGGTCTTGCTCAAAAGTTAACTTCAAAAACAATAGATAGTACTTTTATTGAGTTAAAAGTAAAACACAATACTACAGAAAAAGTTGATGCTTTAATTGAACTTTATAAAACGGCCCATAGAAACAAACTTACCAACGAAGCAATTTTAGATGAAGCAATTAAAGTTTCAGAAGAACTACTGTATTTAAAAGGCTTGGGTGAAAGTTATGACAGAAGAGGCTTGGTTGCACGTTACAGTAACAACTTTAGCAAATCTGTAACTTACCATAAAAGAGCTCTCAATTATTTAAATAAAGCTTCTGACACTTTACTAATTATAAAATGTTTAAATAATTTAGGAGTAAGCTACAGGAAGTTAAATCTAGAAAAAGAAGCCTTTAAATATTATTTTCAAGCATTAGATTTTTCAGAAAAAATAAATCACGAAAGAAGTATTACAATTGCTTTAAATGGAATTGGAAATGTTTTTATTGAAACTAAAGAATACGATAAGGCATTATATTACTTTAAAAAAGTATATGCCTTAGATTTTAAAAACGAAAACATTAAAGGTCAAGAGTATAGTTTATCAAATATTGGAGAAGCATACTTATATCAAAAAGAATACGACTCTGCTTATTACTATATAGATAAAGCATTACAATTAACAATTAAACACAACCATAAATCTAGCGAAGCTATACGCTATAATTTATTAGGATTATTATTCCAAAAAAAAGGAGATTACAATAAATCTACAGCATCCTACAAAGAAGCAATACCTTCATTTACAAAGTCTAACAATATTAGATACTTAAGCAACACCTTAATAAATATTGGTAAAAACCAATTAAACTTAGGCGATTATAAAAATGCAAAAGAAAACATAATATTAGGACTAAATAATGCACAAATTATAAAATCTAAAGAAAATATAACATTGGGCTATCAAGCTTTAGTAGAATATTTTACACTTACAAAAAACTTTGAAAAAGCGCTAGAAGCACAAAAAATTGCATCAACTTTTCAAGATAGTATTTTAAATGAATCTTCACAAAGAAACATTATAAGTACGCAAATTGAATATGAAACTGCTAAAAAAGATCAACAAATACAACAATTGGCTTTAGAAAATGAAAAAAGTAAGAATAAAGCCAAAGCATCATTCAATAGACTAATTATTATTTCGTCAATTGCTTTATTAGGTATTTTTGGTTTATTGTATCTATTAAATCTTTACAGAAAAAATTCTGATTTAGAAATACAGCAAAAAAACTCAGAACTACAAAATTATCTGAATCAAATTAACCTATTAAAAAATAAAGTTGAAACTAAAACTGAAGCTTCAAAACAATCTTTTATAGAAAAATATAGCGAATTTGATTTATCTAAAAGAGAAATTGAAGTTTTAACGCTTATTTCAAAAGGGTATTCAAATATTGAAATTGCCGAAAAACTTTTCGTCTCTCAAAACACTGTAAAAACACACATAAAAAACATCTATTTAAAACTTGACGTTAAAAACAGAATTCAAGCTTTAAAAAAGATTGGCATCTAAAAAAACTCCTATTTTATTAACCTTCTAGTTGTAAAATCACCCCAAAGGGTGAGCTTTATCACTTAAACAAATGAATGCCAAAATAGTTTGTTAAAGTAATTTTATACTATAATTAAAAAATTACTAAAAATGAAAAGCAAGCAACTATTACTCACTAAAATTTTATTGATTTTTGGATTATTATTTTTAATCCCACATCAAGTAGAAGCGCAATTTTTAAAAAAGCTAAAAGAAAAAGCTGAAAAGAAAATTGAACAAGAAGCCGAAAAACGTGCTGAACGCCGAATGAATAAAAAAATTGACAAACAATTTGATAAGGCTGAAGATGTATTAGATGGTAAAACTAAAAACGGCACTAATAATGAGAAAGGAAATGAAAATACCAACCAAAACACACAAGCCAACAATCCTAATAACCAAGATACTTCACAACAAAATGGAACTACAGTAAATAAACCAAACGTAGTTTGGAGTAAGTTTGATTTTGTACCAGGAGACACTGTAATTTTTGAAGACAGCCCAAGTACCGATGAAGAAAATGGAGAGTTTCCAAGTAAATGGGATTTAGCTGATGGAAATGCAGAAATAGCAGAAGTTGATGGAGAAAAAGTTGTCATATTCCCAAATGGAGGAACTATTGTGCCTTACTTAAAAAATTCGAAAGAAGATTATCTTCCAGAAGTTTTTACTGTTGAGTTAGATGCTTATTTTCAACCAGAAAATCCCCACAGACTATTTTTCCAATTCTATGATGATAAAAACCAGAGGTCTATTGGACATAGTATATATTTCTATTCAAAGAGTATTGCCTATGATGAAAGTTCAGGCCCTTATTCAAAAAGCCTATCAAAAGGTGGGTGGCGTCATTTTTCAGTTGCCGTTACAAAAGACAAACTTAAAATATATTTAAATGACGAAAGATTAATAAATATACCGCATATAGGTTTTAACCCTACAGGAATTACATTAAATATGGATGGCTATTCTGCAGATAAAGTACATCAATATGTCAAAAATGTCCGTATCGCTAAAGGTGGTGTAAAATACTACGACAGATTTTTATCAGAAGGAAAAATTGTAGTAAACGGAATTAAATTCGATGTAAACAAAGCCACATTAAAAGCCGAAAGTATGGGGCCAATTAATGAAATCTACGATTTAATGCGAAAAAATCCTGAAATCAATTTTAGTGTTGAAGGTCATACAGACAGCGATGGTGGAGACGACACAAATATGACATTATCTAAAGCCAGAGGAAAATCTGTGATGGATAAATTAATAGAAATGGGAATTGCTTCAAACAGACTTAAATTTGATGGTTTTGGAGAATCTAAACCAATAGATAATAACAGCACCCCAGAAGGAAAAGCCAATAACAGAAGAGTAGAATTTGTGAAATTTTCTGGAAATTCTAATTCAAGTTCTAACAATTCAAATAGCAATAATGGAAATTCTAATTTTGATCAGCTAGATAAAAAAACAATTGGAGCAAAGTTAGAATCGCTCCCAGATAGTTTTAATATTCCAATGTCAAATAATACCGGTATTGTAAACGGACCAGGCACTGTTATAATTTATGCAACTTCAGATGGCAATATGGGTAAAATGCAGATTCTAGATATTGATAAAAACGACAATAATAAACTTACCATTAAATATGTGACATACAATTACGATGGATCCGTTCATAGTGAATCTAATAATTTAGAAATCCGAGGAACTTTTACTTGCGATTTAGACTCCGGAAATGAAGGTGTAGAACGCGATAAAGCAGATTTTAGAAATGGTGGCGAAACACTTTACCCGTATGAAACCACAATTTTGAAAGTCCTTAAATAATATAAAATCATAAAAAAATGAAAAAACTAAGCATCATACTCGCATTATTTATAGTAACTATAAGTTGCAAAGGAAACGAAAATAAACCTGCTGATAGTTTATCAATTAAAACCGAACAAAATAAACTAAAACGCTATCAAGTAGAATCTGGAATTATTCATTTTACTTCTACTATTTCAGGTAAAGTATTAGGAAGCACAATGACAGGAATAGGAACTGAAATAATATATTTTAAAGATTGGGGTGCAATAGAATTAAAAGATGAAAAATCATCTGAAACAACCCATATTAAAATATTTGGAAAAACAAAAGAAGAAACAACCACCAAACACACTATAAACAAATTAGATAATGGTCAATGGTATACAGTAGATTTTAACAGAAAAGAAATAACAGCAAGGCGTTCTATCCCTATTGACATGATAACTGCATTTCATCCAGACTCTGATGCTGGAGACGCAGGAAAAGAAATGATAAAAGACCTAGGAGGTAAAAAAATTGGCGAAGAAAATTATATGGGCTATCCATGTGAAATTTGGGAAGCTATGGGAGTAAAACAATGGGTGCATAAACATATTACACTTAAAATTGAGACTACTGTTATGGGAGTTACAACTTCAAAAAAAGCAACAAAAATTGAATTTAATATAGCTGTCCCTGATAAACATTTTAAACTTCCTGATTTTCCAATAAAAAAGGAAGAAAGCTTTTTTGATAATGAAGATATGAATTTTAATATGGATGATATGGAAGACATAGACGAGAAAATGGATATGCTAAGTAAAATGTCTTTTGAAGAATGGAAAAAAATATCATTAGCAGATGAATCTGATGAAGAAATGCAAAATATGAGTGAAGAAGAATTACGTAAAACCTATGACATGATTCAGAAAATGGTGAAAATGAGAAAAGGAAATTAATTCTAAAAAATGGTATTATGAAAAGCCAAATTAAATCTCCCTTCACCACATTTATTATGGGAATTATATTTATTGGTATTAGCTGGTTTGTTTATAATCAATTCAGTGCTCCAATGGTTGAAGAGGCAGAAGCATCTAAAAATTGGCCAACTACTTTAGGGGTAATCACGTTTTCTGACATTTCACAACACACCAATAACGATGGAAATAATATGTACGCCTCAACAATTAATTACAATTATACGGTTGCTAACAAATCATACGTTGGAGACAGAATATCATTATCAAGTAGTGGAGCATCAACAAGTAGTATTCGAGAAGTAAAAGAGACTTTAAAAACCTATCCTGTTGACACACAAGTGAACGTTTATTACGATCCCGAATTTCCTAATAATGCCGTATTAGAACCTGGTGCTGACTTTTTAACCTATCTCGTTAAATACATTCCTTGGTTATTTGGTTTTTTTGGAATATTAATGATGTGGCAATTGGTAAAAAAAGCACTAGTGTTAATTATAGCACTTTTAATAAGTAGTAAAAATTAAATATAAACAATATGAAATCACACGAAATAGATTATAAAATAAAAGGGCACGATATTCAATATGTAGAAATTGAACTAGACCCACAAGAAACCGTAATTGCTGAAGCTGGCGCCATGCTTTATATGAAAGAAGGCGTTGATTTTATGACAAAAATGGGAGATGGTTCCGAACCAGAAAAAGGACTTTTTGGGAAATTACTTTCAGCAGCGTCAAGAAAAATAACTGGCGAATCCATTTTTATCACACATTTTACACATCAAGGTTCAGGTAAAAGCCACGTGGCTTTTGCAGCTCCTTACCCAGGAACAATTATCCCTGTTGATTTACCAAAAATTGGAGGCTCTGTAATTGTGCAACGCGATGCATTTTTATGTGCTGCTTTAGGCACAAAATTAAGCATGCACTTTAATCAGAAATTAGGTGCAGGATTTTTTGGGGGCGAAGGTTTTATTTTACAAAAACTACAAGGTGATGGCCTTGCGTTTATTCACGCTGGTGGAACACTTATTGAACACGAATTAAACAACGAAACACTACGTGTTGATACCGGTTGTGTAGTTGGTTTTCAAGAAGGAATAGACTTTAGTATACAACGTGCAGGAAATTTAAAATCTATGGTGTTTGGTGGTGAAGGTTTGTTTTTAGCAACACTTCAAGGAACTGGAAAAGTTTGGCTACAATCTATGCCAATTAGTAAATTAATTAACCAATTATCTCCAGGAGGAACAAACAGCAATAAAGAACAAACTAGCGGTTTATTAAACAACTTATTTGAATAATAAACACTCTTGAATATTGAGAAAATTTAGTTGAAAAAGAAAAAGAAATTGCTATGAAAAATTTTATACTGTTTTTATCAATTTTTATTACAGTAGTAATACAAGCGCAAGATTTTAAACCTTACAAAGTAAAATCGGGAAAAATTACTTATGAAAAATTGAAATATTCTACCGTTTCAAGTTATTCCTATAAAAATGGTGTTGAAACTAGCGGTAGCAAACAAGTTCCTTATGTGGCCGAACAAGTTATTTATTATTGGGACAAATACGGAGATATTGCTTTTGAAGAAATATATCAAGTTTCAAAATTTGGTGGAGAATTGCTTCCTGAAAAAGTAAAAATAGCAGAACGCTTGTGGGTTGATGAACATCGTTATTATTTCAATTTTGAAGAAAATAAAATTAGTGATGATCCCTACTATTTACGTATAAAATGCAGAGAACACTTTCAATATTATCAAGTTACAGGCTCTTGGATTGAAACATTGTATATGGGTGCTGAAAAGACGGGAACCAAAGAAATACTAGGAAAAGAAGCCGATTATTATAACATCAGTAACTATCAGGATATTTATGCTTGGAAAGGATTGGTATTAAAAGATGAGAGTTTTTCTACAAAAGGTTCAAATGGCCCAAGAAACACTATTGAAAGCGCAAAAATAGCCGTAAAAATTGATACTATTTCAGCAATAAATAAAGCACTGTTCAATCCTATTTGGTTAAAACGCGAAAGGCTATATCAATCTTTAAACAATCAAAAAATTGTAGCATTATTTGATGGCCGACAAGATGTACTATTTCAGGCAGATAACATCAATGGTTTTAACGTTAGAAAAAACGATATTTTATTGTTTGTCACCACAAAACGAGCTGTTGGAAAACTTCAAATTTTAAATATAGATACAGCTCAAATAACCATTAAATATAAACTCTATAATAACAATGGTTTTGAGTTAGACGCCCGAGATTCTTACAAAATTAAAGATAGCTCCACGGTAAATATGGATAATATCACTTATAAAAAATCAACCAATACAGAACTTGATTTTAAGTATAAAAAAACCACTATAATTCCGCAAAACAACATTAGTGTTTTTTTATTAAAACCAAGTAGATCAAAAACACTAAAAATTAAAAAATTCATTAGAAAACATTAAAATAAAAATTATGAAAAATTTAATAACTGCGTTTATAATTATCATTTGTGGTATTTCTTTAAAAGCTCAAGAATCCAAAATAATTGGGAATTGGCAATTAACTCAAATTGAAGCAAATGGACAAACTGAAACAAAAATTAAACTGGTATTTATTTTTGTAGAAAATGGGGTTTTTAAACTAGCAAGAGATGCTAACTCCAAAACTATTGATGTTGGTTCTTGGAAATACAATAAAGAACAACAAGCAATTATAATGGCAAGTGATTTGGACAAAGACTTTAGAGGTAATGCAGAGATTCTAAAGATAACAAAATCTAAATTAGTTTATAAAAAAGAAAGCGCAATTTGGACCTTTAGCAAATTAGCTAAAATGAACCCTCCAGCTAAAGTAACTATGGAAAAACCAATACTTCCTTTTAAAAGTGATGATATGTACGATGAAGAAGGAAATTTTAATTATGAAGAAGCCGAAGCAAAATTACCTTGGACCATAGAAACCATAGTAAATTTCTTAAAAAATTATACCGAACTAGTTTACAATATAACCAGTTTCCCTGATGAACAAGAAGCTGAAGCTTGGATTGTAAGTGAAAAAATAAACTACAATGAAGCCGAGCAAACTATTGATGTTAGATCATACTCTTATTTTCAAAACGATTATATAGATATGATGGAAGATCCGATTTTAATAAACAACTTAACAGAATATGAATACGATTTTATGTTTTTCCCTCAAGACAATTTAGATATTTATAAGGTAGTTGGAACCGAAACCATAGCAACTCCAGCAGGTACTTTTGAATGTACTCTTGTTGAAGGCTTTGGTAGATTCAATAGTAAAGTTCAATATTGGATGGTAAATAATAAACCCGGCGTTTTTGCTAAAGTAGTTAGCGTAAAAGACGCACCAACTCCTTTCGGAAATACAAAGGTGTATGTATTAAAAGAAATTAAATGAAAACTTAATAAAATGAGAACTCTATTCATATTATTTTTTGCATTTGTAAATATCACTGCTTTTAGTCAAAATAATGCAGAACAAGCAAAAATTAAAGACTATTTAGAAAGTACTTTACTAAACAAAAATACTATACTAATAAGCAAAACTTCTCAAAATATAGTAGCGTCAGATATTTTTCAGAGTGAATTACTCTTTAGCACCAATCATCACGATGGGCATAACATAATACAATTACAGTATTTTATAAAAACCGAAGGTAAACTGATTGCTTTTAAAGATAGAAACGATATGTTGGCTTCAAGTGAGTTTTTGGAAAGTATAAAATCAAAAAAGTTTAAACTTATTACTGAAAATGACGGAGTTGCTTTTCAATCCGTATTAAAGTTATTAGATTTTCAACGCGGCTTAGGTTTTTTTACTGAAGAGAATACCTGGTATTTTATTAGAGATAAATTTTTTGATGACATTAAAGCATATATAGTTACCACAGATAATAAAGGTCAAATCTTATCAATAATTTATCAAGATGAATTGAAAAAAACCTTACCTGAAACACTTTTACAAGCAGGAGAAAACATAGACTCTACAAATTCTGAAGCTAGTATTTCAACAAAAGATAATGACTTTATGCATAATTATTTGTTAGCGCATGTTAACTACGAATTTGAGGTTACTCCTCTTGATTTTCATTCACTAAATAAAATTTCTACTATTTCTCTAAACAAATGCAACTTAAAAATTACCGAAGGTGAACCAGGTAATAGCTGGACGAATAACATTCCTTTTATGTTAATTTCTAACAACAATGAATACATAAAATCTTCAGTTGATGGATTATTAGAAATGCCAATATTTTTAAATAGTTTACAAGAAAAATATACAATAGAAACCGAAGATGATGCCAGATTGTTTCAGAATGTATTAGATGACATTGCTCCTGTTAGTCAATTTGGTATTGAACTAAAAACGTTTTATAAAAAAGACAATATGTGGTTTTTTGTTAGAGAAAAACGTTTTGACGATTTATACGGATATATATTAATAGTAGATGATAAAAACAAAGTTTCTTATATAGAATATGCCATCATTTCAGAAGAAGGTATCCTACGTTTAAAAATGAAAGATCCTAATTATAAAGTAGATTATAAATTTAAATTAGAACAACCTACCACAACTAAAGTTAAAGTTAAACAAGGAGAAGATTTATATGTCGAAATCAGTTTTGATGCCAATATGGTAAATGCAGCAGGTGCTTGGATACTTACCCAACGAGATGGGGAAGATGCAGGTATGTATGCAGGTACCTCCATAGATTCACCTTTCACTAAAAGAATCACTGGTGCGGCTTTAGAAAATCAGTTTCATACCTATGAATACTATTTACTTAAAAATGGATCTGAAGACACAAAAAATGCTTTGGGTAAAATAAAAATTGAAATTGAAGTAGAATAAATAAAACTTAAAATTATGAAACGTATAGTATATTTATTAATAACAGTAGCCTTTTTAGGCTCATGTGCAACCACAACAAAAACAACAGAAGTAACCAAAGCTAAACCAATACCTCCTAAAGGTGTTACTTTCACAAAAGTTGAGAATCTATATGCATTTGCTTCTATTCAAATGCCTTTCGAGGGTAACGGATTTGGGAAATGGAAATCATCTAGCAACGAGAACGATGCTGGGGAGATTATAAGAAACATTAAGTATAAAGGCTCTCAGGTATTTGTAAATGATAAACAGTTGATGTCTAATATATTTAAGGCTATTGAAGATAAAAGTGATATTAATAATGTTCTTGAAGGTTTTAAAAGTCGGGGTTTTTTAAGTCATTGGCTAAGCAAAGATAACGTGATTCAAGAATACAGCGATGTAATAATAGGAGGTAAAACATGCAAAAGGGTTTTTGTGTCTTACAATTGGGACGATTCAACTGATTTCTATACACTTGCATATATTGTTCCTCACCATAAAACAACGGTTATGTTTTATATAGATCAAGCAACAACTTCTCCTGCTATGTTAGAAGAGGATGTTAAGGTGCTTGATAATGTCTTTAGTTATATGATTGAAACTGTTGAATTTAGAGAAGAAAAATAATATTTTAAAAAACACAACATACAATTAAATATTTAGTGTAATTCAGCATTATTTTTTAAAATAAAACTACTTAAATTAACAATAAATATTAAAAACTACTAAAAAATGTCTAGTCCTAAATAACCGATACAGATTATTAAAGGGTAAAAGTTAAAAATTAAAGCTGAATAATGACATCATTGTTCAGCTTTTTTGATTTGTATTGTTTTGGTTTAATTTTTTTTTGTGCGTGCATTTGTATTGGTGTTAGCATTTCGTTAGATAAATGAGGTCTTATATTGTTGTATATTTCTATTGCATTTTTGACCAGTTTCTCCTTTACTTTAAAATCTTGAATCTTCTGTGCTACACTAAATTCCTGTTTTAAAATTCCATTTATTCGCTCTGCAACTGCATTTTCATATGGATCATATTTTTCAGTCATACTAGGCTTAATCTCATTGTTTTCTAATAGTCTTTGATATTCATTCGAGCAATATTGCAACCCTCTATCAGAGTGATGTATTAATGGACTTTCTTTGTATTTTCTATTATTTATAGCCATTTCCAATGCCCTCAATGAACCATCCATTGATAAAGATTTTGACACATCATATCCTACAATCTTTTTAGAATAAGCATCTGTGATTAATGCCAGATACGAAGGGTTGGTTCTCGTTCCGATATATGTAATATCACTCACCCAAACTGATTCAGGCCCTTCTATATCCATTGAGCTGACAAGGTTTCTGTGCTTTCTAAATCTATGATGAGAGTCTGTAGTTATGTGGTAGCTTCTTTTAGGTATTATTAACATATGGTTAGCTTTTAGTATTCTAAACAATTTATCTCTTCCTACTTTTAATAGTGATAATTTATCCTTTAACAGAAAGTATAATTTCTTACCACCCAATCTTGGCATTAGCATCCGAATATCACGAACCAAAACGATAACTTTTTGTGCTACAGTTTGTTTATGAAGTCTTGATTTTATGGATCTATAGTAAACCTGTCTGTTTACCCCGAGCAAATCACAGGTAGAAACTAAAGTTTCTTTATATTCTTCTTTGAAGATGTTGATAAGTCGGGTGTGTAATTTTTTCTTATTTGAATATCATATTCCTTTTCTGCCATATCAACAAGCATATCGAAAATAATAACCTTTTTATCAGCACGTTCTGCTAGATGTTCAGCTCTAGCTTTCTGTTTTTCAAGGAGCTTTATTTTAGCTTCAAGCTCAAGTATTTTTTGTTCTGGAGTTTTTGACATCGTTTTTGGAACTTGGTTTTCCCAATCAAAGTTACCATATTTTTGCAACCATTTGGTTACTGTAGCGTCTCCCTGAATACCATATTTACGCTTGGCTTGGGTTTTTGTTAAAAATCCTTGTTCTACTTCTTCAACTAATTGAAGTTTAAAAGAAAGCGAGTAATCTTTTTGAGTTCGCTTTGCTGCACCTGATTTGTCTGATGTTTTCATTACACTTGTGTTTTAGTGTATCGCTATTTCAGGACGGGACAAAATTATTTTAAAAAAAGAGTACAATTTGTTGTGCTCTTTTTTTAATAATAGCATTTTTAAGAAACTCTAATAAAATCAACTAGCGACCAAGTATCAACACTTATATTTAACTGATAATCAATATTTAATACTAATTAATCGTTTATTAAAAAACTCGTAAAATGTTAAAAACTTACTTGTAAATGTGAATAAGTGCCCTTTTTTTTTGTTTGTTTTTTTCTAATCTTTGTTTCTCTCGTTTTTACGAAAATCAAGCTTAATTTAACAATCCTAAAAAAAACACTTATAATGTCGTTTATCGAACCTATTTTGCAAGAAAACAAAGACCGATTTGTAATTTTTCCTATTCAACACCAAGATATTTGGGAATGGTATAAAAAACAAGAAGCAAGTATTTGGACTGCAGAAGAAATTGATTTACATCAAGATGTAATAGATTGGGAAAATAAATTAAATGACGACGAACGTTATTTTATTAAACACATTTTAGCATTTTTTGCTGCATCAGATGGAATTGTTAATGAAAATTTAGCTGAAAACTTTGTAAGTGAAGTTCAATATTCTGAAGCAAAATTCTTTTATGGTTTTCAAATTATGATGGAAAATATACACTCTGAAGTATATTCATTATTAATAGACACCTATGTTAAAAACGAAGCTGAAAAAGACGATTTATTTAAAGCTATTGAAGTATTCCCTGCTATAAAATTAAAAGCTGATTGGGCTTTAAAATGGATTGAAAGTCCAAGTTTTGCAGAACGTTTAATTGCTTTTGCAGCTGTTGAAGGTATTTTCTTCTCTGGAAGTTTTTGTTCAATTTTTTGGTTAAAAAAACGTGGATTATTACCAGGTTTAACTTTTTCTAACGAATTAATTTCTAGAGATGAAGGTTTACATTGTGATTTTGCAGTGCACTTACACAACAACCACATTGTACAAAAAGTACCAAAAGAGCGTATTACAGAAATATTAGTTGATGCGCTTGATATAGAACGTGTATTTATAACCGAATCACTTCCTGTTAGCTTAATTGGAATGAATGCTAAATTAATGACCCAGTATTTAGAATTTGTAACAGATAGATTACTTCTAGAATTTGGTTGTGAAAAAGTTTACAATTCAACAAACCCATTTGATTTTATGGAAATGATTTCCTTAGAAGGTAAAACTAACTTCTTTGAAAAACGCGTTTCAGATTATCAAAAAGCAGGAGTAAAATCTGGTGGAACTGGAAGTATCAGTTTCGATGCCGACTTTTAAAACGGCAATAAGCTTTTAACTAAAAGCAATTCTTTATTATTAAAATAAGTGATACCTGGCACCAATAACCAGTTAGCAACTACTAAAAACAAAAATATGTTTGTACTAAAAAGAGATGGAAGAAAAGAACCTGTAATGTTCGATAAAATTACAGCAAGAGTAAGAAAAATGTGTTATGGCTTAAACAGCTTAGTAGACCCTGTTAAGGTTGCTATGCGTGTTATTGAAGGCCTTTACGATGGTGTTACTACTTCCGAACTCGATAATTTAGCCGCTGAAACTGCTGCTACAATGACTGTACAACACCCAGATTATGCGCGTTTAGCTGCTAGAATTGCAGTTTCTAACCTACATAAAAATACCAAAAAAACTTTTTCTGAGGTGATGACGGATTTATACAATTATGTAAATCCTAGAACTGGAAAAAAGGCTCCTTTATTATCTGACGAAACGTATAAGGTAATTATGGATAATGCTGCAAAACTAGATTCAACAATAATTTACAACAGAGATTTTGGCTATGATTATTTTGGATTTAAAACATTAGAACGCTCTTATTTACTAAAATTAAACGGACAAATTGCAGAACGTCCGCAACATATGTTAATGCGTGTTGCTATTGGTATTCATCAAAATGATATTGATGAGGCTATAGAAACTTACGAGTTAATGTCTAAAAAGATATTTACACACGCAACACCTACTCTTTTCAACTCAGGAACACCAAAACCTCAAATGTCTTCTTGTTTCTTATTACAAATACAAGACGATAGTATTGATGGAATTTACGACACCTTAAAACAAACCGCTAAAATTTCGCAATCTGCTGGTGGAATTGGTTTGTCTATTCATAATGTACGTGCAACTGGATCTTATATTAGAGGTACCAATGGAACTTCTAATGGAATTGTACCAATGTTAAAAGTTTATAATGATACAGCGCGTTATGTAGACCAAGGTGGTGGAAAACGTAAAGGTTCTTTTGCTATTTATATGGAACCTTGGCACGCCGATGTTTTCGACTTTTTAGACCTTCGTAAAAATACTGGAGCAGAAGAAAAACGTGCAAGAGACCTGTTTTATGCCATGTGGATTCCAGATTTATTTATGAAACGTGTTGAAGAAAATGGAGATTGGACCTTAATGTGCCCAAATGAATGTCCACACTTATTTGACACCTATGGAGATGAATTTGAAAAACTATATACAGGCTACGAAAAAGTAGGAAAAGGAAGAAAAACAATTAAAGCTAGAGAACTTTGGGAAAAGATTTTAGAAGCTCAAATTGAAACTGGAAATCCATATATGCTGTATAAAGATGCAGCCAATAGAAAATCAAATCAAAAGAATTTAGGAACCATTCGTTCTTCAAATTTATGTACCGAAATAATGGAATATACCGCAAAAGACGAAGTTGCTGTTTGTAATTTAGCATCTATTGCAATTCCAATGTTTATTGAAGAAAATAAAAACGGTGAAAAATTCTTCAACCATCAAAAACTTTTTAAAGTAACTAAAAAAATTACACGTAATTTAGATACAGTTATAGACCGCAATTACTACCCTGTAAAAGAGGCTGAAAATTCAAACTTCCGCCACAGACCAATTGGCTTAGGAATTCAAGGCTTAGCCGATGCTTTTATTATGTTACGTATGCCTTTTACCAGTGATGAAGCAAAAAAATTAAACGAAGAAATTTTTGAAACTATATACTTTGCCGCAGTAACCTCTTCTATGGAAATTGCAAAAGCAAAAGAACCATACTCTACATACGAAGGCTCTCCAATGTCTAAAGGAGAATTTCAATTTAATTTGTGGGGTATTTCTGAAGATGATTTAAGTGGACGCTGGGATTGGAAAGCATTGCGCAAAGAAGTATTGGAAAATGGTGTTAGAAACTCTTTATTAGTAGCTCCAATGCCAACAGCTTCTACTTCTCAAATATTAGGAAATAACGAAGCTTTTGAACCTTACACTTCTAATATTTACACCCGAAGAGTTTTAAGTGGTGAATATATTATTGTAAACAAACACTTGTTAGAAGATCTAGTAGAATTAGGCTTGTGGAATAATGAAATGAAAGAAAATATTATGCGTGCTAATGGTTCTATTCAACATATAGATGTAATTCCTCAAGAATTAAAAGATTTGTATAAAACCGTTTGGGAAATGAGTATGAAAGATATTATAGATATGTCTCGACAAAGAGGTTACTTTATAGATCAATCGCAATCTTTAAACTTATTTATGCAAGATGCTAATTATTCTAAACTTACATCTATGCACTTTTATGCTTGGAAAAGCGGATTAAAAACTGGAATGTACTATTTACGTACTAAAAGTGCTGTAAATGCAATACAATTTACAGTTTCTAAGGAAAAGAAAGCAGAAGACGCGCCACTTAGTCCAGAAGAACTTAAAGCAATGTTAATTGCCTCTCAAAACAATCCTGATGATTGTGAAATGTGTGGTTCTTAAATAAAATTAAAAATAAATGTTAATATCTTGTGAATAAGATATTTTCATAAAACAATTATATATTGTATTTTTAATGATATTTGGCTAATTAATATTTTGTTCTTAAATAAGTAATTTAACTACGGTTAATAACTGACTTAAATAGTCAACCTAATAAACTAGAACCTCATTTTTACTTAAAATGAGGTTCTTTTTTTATACAAATTATTTAAATTATCAATTAAATCTTTATTTTTGTATAAACCAGACTTGATGAAATTACGGCATAAATTTCATTAAAAACAACCATAAAATATATTAATGAATTTCAATAAATTAATTATTTGGACATTTTTGTCATTTATTTTAGCAACTAGCTGTAAACAACCAAAACTTTTAAAAAATCCTAATATTTTACTTATTTGTGTAGACGATTTACGTCCAGAACTAAAAAGCTTTGGAGCAACTTACATCAGCTCTCCAAATATTGACAAGTTTACCGAAAAAAGCGTTTCTTTTTATAACCATTTTGTAAACGCCCCAAGTTGTGGACCCTCACGCTATACTATGCTAACAGGAAAATACGGACCCGCTACTAATAACGCACTTTTTTTAAGAGCAAACAAAATTACCAAAGGAGCTAAAATAGATCCAAGTATGCCCGAATGGTTTAAAACACATGGCTATACTACAGTTTCTGTTGGAAAAGTTTCTCATCATCCTGGCGGAAGAGGTGGTAAAGATTGGAATGATACTACCATTGTTGAAATTCCAAATGCGTGGGACAAACACTTAATGCCTGTAGCTGAATGGGAACACCCACGTGGTGCTATGCACGGATTAGCACATGGAGAAATTCGTGTAAATAGCAACAAAATGGATGTCTTTCAAACTGTTGAAGGAGCAGATACAATTTATCCAGATGGAGCAATTACAAATGAGGCTTTAAAACAATTAAAATCTCTAACAAACACTAATGAAAAACCATTTTTTTTAGCTGTTGGACTTATAAAACCACATTTACCTTTTGGAGCTCCAAAAGTTTACTTTGATAAGTATAAAAATATAGATTTACCTTTAATTAAACACCCTCAAAAACCTGAAGGACAAACAACTTGGCATAATTCCTCTGAATTTATGAAATACAACCTCTGGGGTAAAAATCCAAATAAAGACTCCTTATTTGCAGATGAAGTCCGCCGCCATTATGCAGCTTGTGTTAGCTATGCAGATGCACAAATAGGAAAAATTTTAACTGAATTAAAACGTACTGGAGCCGACAAAAACACCATTATTGTACTTTGGGGTGACCACGGCTGGCATTTGGGAGAACATGCAATTTGGGGAAAACATAGTTTATTTGAAGAATCTTTAAATTCTCCAATGGTAATTCAATACCCAAAAATGAACAATAAAGGAGCAAAATCCAATGCAATAGTTGAAACATTAGACATATTTCCTACACTTTGCGATTTATCAGGTATTGAAACTCCCACATTTACTCAAGGAACATCTCTTAGAACCATATTAGAAAACCCTAAAACCGAAGGGCATGTAGCAGTTGCATATAAAAATAACGCAACAACCATACGCACCAAAACACATCGTTTAGTATTACACAACAATGGTTTTGTAGAATTATACGACCATACAACACCTGAAAAAGAAACTAAAAACGTGGCTAATAAATATCCAAAATTAGTGGAAGATTTAAAAAAACAACTAAATGTAAAATTAAAGCAATAACACTATAAAATATAATTGTTATTTTTATAGTTGCTTTTACAGTTGAAGATAACGTATACAAGTAATTATGTTTATCATATTAGATGTTGGCTACAATTACGAAATAATAAATTGCAAAAAATATGATTCCAGATTATCAATCAATAATGCTTCCTCTTTTAAAAAAAATATCAGATGGAAAAGTATTTAAATACAGAGAATTAATTGAAGTTCTATCTAAAGATTACAATCTAACTGAACAAGAACAAAAAGAGTTACTTCCAAGTGGTCAACAACCTATTTTTGATAATAGAGTTGGTTGGGCTAATACTTATATGAAAAAAGCTGGTTTAATAAAATCAGAAAAAAGAGGACATTTACAAATTACTGATTTAGGAAAAAAGGTATTAAGTGATAATCCTAAAGAAATAAACAATCAATTTTTAAAGCAATTTGCTACATTCAATGACTTTACTAAAGTCAAGAAAAATGGGACTACAAAGTCAAAAGAAATAAAGGAGATTATTGAGGAAGAACAAACTCCAGAAGAAATGATCGAATATGCAAATCAAAAACTGACAAACGATTTATCTCAAGAACTTATAGAAACAATCAAAATTTGCTCTCCAAGATTCTTTGAAAATCTGGTTATCGATTTATTATTAGCAATGGGCTATGGAGGTTCGAGAGCTGATGCAGGAAAAGCAATTGGAAAATCAAATGATGGAGGAATTGATGGAATAATTAAAGAGGATAAATTAGGTTTAGATATTATTTACGTTCAAGCTAAAAGGTGGGACAGAACAGTTCCAACCAGAGAAATAAGAGATTTTGCAGGAGCTTTATTAGCTAAAAAAGCTAAAAAAGGTATTTTTATTTCAACTTCAGATTTTCCGAAAAGTGCTATAGAATTTGTAAGTCAAATAGAACCGAAATTAATTTTAATTGATGGACATAGATTAGGTCAATTGATGATAGAATTTAATGTGGGAGTTTCTACTCAAAGAACTTATAGTGTAAAAAGAATAGATAGTGATTATTTTGAAGAATAAAAAGTGGCAACTAACAACTCATCAAATTTATACCCAAAATTAAAGTAAAAAAAACGACAAACACCAATACCTTACAACTTAGAAGATTTTAGGTTTCAAAATTACAACTTTAGACCATCTATCTAACACAAAAACAGATTATTAATTGATAATTATATTTTGCAAAAAATATTTAAGTTAAAATATCTCTTAACAATAAAATTTAATTTAAGTTTGCACGCTCAAAAATATAGGTTTAATCCATCACTGAAGAAGATATTGGGATTAAATCAATAAAATTTGTGTAGAAAACACATACTTCAGTCATTAGCTCTTTAGCTTATGATGTAGTATGTGTTTTTTTTTGTAAAATTTTAAAATAAATAAAAATGAAAAATTTATTAAAAGTAGGCTTATTTTTTTTAAGCATTATTTCAATTGTTAACTGTTCTAACAACGAAGATTCAATTGATCTAGTAGATGATAGAAGTTTTATTACAGATTCAACTTCAGATTTTTTTATCAACTACGATGGCACTGTTAACATAACCGTAACAGGTGTATTCACAGATTCTGGTATTGCAGGTGAAGTAAAAAGACGAGGGTTTGTATATGGAAATACTCCTAACACTATAGTAAGCCTCGATAATACAGAGCCTTTATTAGGAAATAACCCTATATACACAACATTTGAAAACTTAGAAGCAGGTAAAACATTTTATGTGAGAGGTTTCTTTGAAATGAATGATGATACGTTTTTTTATGGTAATGAAATTCAGGTTTCAACAAATGTGAATGCAACTAGCACCCGTTCTATTTCTATGCTAATAAAATCCGAGTTATTCTTTTCAAATTCCGAAGGAATTACACCTGAATTAGAAGTTACTTCTATAGAAAAAGAATCACCTGTAGCTATTGGATTTGAGTATAGCGTCAATCAAGATTTTTCTGATAGTTCAATCATTCTAGATAAAGATAGACTTGGAAACATTTACTTAACAACCTATTCCGAATTTGTTGAAGGTTTAGCATCTAATACTGTTTATTATTTTAGACCTTATGCAAAATATGCAGATGGTTCAAAAACCAATGGCGGAACTAGTATTGCTTCTTTTACTAGGTAAATAAATTGTTTTACGGCAGATCAGAAATTGTCGTAAAAAATATACTTTTTATTAAGACAAAGGTCAAATTTGGTTTACCATACTGCAATGAAAAATAACAAAAAACCTTACTAGTAGTCAATCTTTTTCATTAAAACTAATCTACTTTAAAGAAGATCGAATGATCTTTTCAATTTGAGATAAAAAAATTACGGTATGGCATTAATTTTTGTAAAAATGTAAACTCCCTTACCGACAGCAACATATTGTATTAATTAAATTATTAATAAATCACAATTATTATAAGCAAATAGCAAAAAAACAACACCTAACATTCAAAATAATTTACTGCAAATACACTTCTTTTATAAAAACCATACCGGATTTTAAAGCACGTTATTTTATTTACTAAATTAGTAGCTTAAAATATATAAAAGCAGCTTATAAAAATCCATTGTTTTTATTTTTATAAGTAACTACAAATAAATTCCTTAAAATAAAAAAATAAAATATTATGAGAAGCGATGAAGTAAAAAAAGGACATCAAAGAACACCACATAGATCCTTATTTAGAGCAACAGGATTAGTTGATGCCGATTTTGACAAACCGTTTATTGGAGTAGCTAACTCCTATATTGAAATAATTCCAGGTCACTTTTTTTTAGACAGAGTATCTAGAGTTATTAAAGAAGAAATTAAAGCAAATGGCTGTGTTCCATTTGAATTTAATACAATTGGTGTTGACGATGGTATTGCAATGGGACATGATGGTATGCTTTTTTCACTCCCTTCGAGAGAGATTATTGCAAACTCTATAGAAACAGTAATGAATGCACATAAATTAGATGCAATGATTGCGATTCCTAACTGTGATAAAATTGTTCCTGGTATGATTATGGGCGCTTTAAGAGTAGATGTACCAACCATATTTGTAAGTGGTGGACCTATGAAAAAAGGATATACTAAAGATGGTACCCCAATTGATCTTGCTACCGCTTTTGAAGCTGTTGGAAAACACGAAGCTGGTGAAATGACAGACGAGGAATTAAACGATATTGAATGTAATGCTTGTCCAAGTGGTGGTAGTTGTTCGGGAATGTTTACTGCAAATTCTATGAATACACTTATGGAAGCAATGGGAATTGCACTTCCTGGAAATGGAACCATTTTAGCACTTACCAAAGAACGTGAAGAACTTTACAGAAAAGCAGCAAGAAGAATTTGTGAAATAGCAAAAAGCGAAGCGAAAACAAAGAAATTTAAACTTAAAAATATCCTAAATGAAAATGCTGTAAGAAATGCTTTCGCAGTTGATATGGCTATGGGTGGAAGTTCTAATACCGTATTGCATATGTTAGCTATTGCCAAAGAGGCAAATGTTAACTTTAACCTTGAAGATATCAATCATATTTCTAAAAAAGTTTCACACATTGCTAAAATATCGCCAAGTTTATCTACTGTACATATGGAAGATATCAATACTGCTGGTGGTGTAAATGCAGTAATGAAAGAAATGACCAAAAGAGGAGATAATATATTAAATGACAACCTTACAATTACTGGAGAAACAGTTTTAGAAAAAATTAAAGACGCAACTATAAAAGATACAAGTGTTATTCACACTATTGAAAACCCTTACTCTGAAGTAGGTGGACTTGCAATTTTATATGGAAACCTAGCAGAAGAAGGTGCTGTAATAAAAACCGCAGGAATTATTGGAGATAGAGCCTTAACCGGAACTGCAGTATGTTTTGACGGACAACAAGAAGCTATTGATGGAATTATAGGCGGTAAAGTAAAAGCCGGTAACGTTGTTGTTATTAGATATGAAGGACCAAAAGGAGGTCCAGGAATGCAAGAAATGTTAGCACCAACTTCATTAATTATGGGAATGGGATTAGGTGATAAAGTAGCTTTAATTACCGATGGTAGATTTAGCGGTGCTACCCGAGGCGCAAGTATTGGACATGTGAGTCCTGAAGCTGCAGAAGGCGGTATGATTGGATTACTAAAAGATGGAGATGAAATTCATATAGATGTAGATAAATATATTTTATCTGTAAATTTAAGTGATGAAGAAATTGCTAAAAGAAAAGCCGAATTTACACCTATCAAAAAAGAGTTAAAATCTAGTTGGTTAAAACAATATAGAGCTTTAGTTACAAACGCCAGTAATGGAGGTGTTTTAAAAACAGATTTGTTTTAAAAGCTATAAATGTAAATGCGCTATAATTTTTTATAGCGCATTTTTAATATAATACTTCTTCTAACAAGAAAAGTTAGAAAATTAAAAACCTTCAAACATAGCAATAAAGAACGTTTCTAAAATAAAAAAATCTTAAATTTAGACAGTAAAAATTGAATAGCTAATTAATAATTATCTAAAAATTAGTTCAATGAAACCGTTCATCAACCTAAATTTCAAAGACATAGCTAAAGAACATATTTGTTGCGCAATATCTGACAAAAAATGTGCTAGTAGTTATCAGGCAAGTATAAAAAAAAGGTTATGAAAAGCTCTTTTAAATGCCGCTTTGGATGCTGCTAAAAAACAAAGAAAAAATGGTTTAGTAACAGTTGTTGGCACTAAAAAATTATCAAACTAGACACCTTCAAAAAAACACAAAAAGCTCCAAGTCCTGCTACTATTTTTAGCTTATTTTTAAATGGAAGATTTATAACAACCGATATTAGTAGCTGTATGGATTAGTAGGTTTGATAAAGTAATCGAAAAATTAAAATAAAATGTACATAAAATTTAGTAAATTTAAGGTATATAACACAATGTGAATTTAATTTACAGGTCAATCTACGTAACATTAATTTAATACTAAATTAACATTAGTAACATTAACTTAATATACACTTTGTAGATAGAAAGTATTTTTGCCACATTAATAAAAAAGAAATGGAAAATATTTACATTTTAATGTTAGTAGCGCTAACGGTATTAGCAATTATAGATTTAGTAGTAGGCGTTAGTAATGACGCTGTTAATTTTTTAAACTCAGCTATTGGTTCTAAAGCGATTCCAGTAAAATCAATTTTAATTATAGCGAGTATAGGTGTTGCACTTGGAGCAATAACATCTAGTGGTATGATGGAGGTTGCTAGAAAAGGTATTTTTTACCCAAGTCAGTTTTATTTTAATGAAATAATGTTCATTTTTATGGCAGTAATGATTGCCGATGTTTTACTATTAGACGTCTTTAATTCATTAGGAATGCCAACCTCAACTACCGTATCTATTGTATTTGAATTAATGGGAGCTGCAGTTGCAATTTCATTAATTAAAATATCAAATAACGGAGAGTCGATTGCGGAACTTGGAAAATACATTAATTCTTCAACCGCATTAAAAATTATCTTTGGAATTTTATTATCCGTTTTAGTAGCTTTTACCATTGGAGCTATTGTCCAATTTTTGTCCCGTTTATTATATTCCTTTGATTTTCAGAAAAGAAAAAGCTATGTAAATGCGCTTTTTGGAGGTTTTGCAATTACTGCAATTACCTATTTTATTTTTGTAAAAGGAATGAAAGGAACTGATTTTTATGGAAATGTAAAACATTTAATTGAAGGAAGAACCTATGAAATAATATTCTATGGATTTGTATTTTGGACAATATTATCACAATTTCTGATAATGATTTTCAAAGTAAATATTTTAAAATTTATTGTTATTATTGGAACATTCTCTTTAGCAATGGCTTTTGCAGGAAATGATTTAGTAAACTTTATTGGAGTGCCTATGGCTGCGTTAAACTCTTACCAAGCTTGGTCTGGAAGTGGAGTTCAAGCTTCAGAATTTTCAATGGGTGTTTTAAAAGGCGATGTACAAGCACAACCAATATTACTTTTTATTGCTGGTTTAATAATGGTAGTAACTATTTGGTTTTCTAAAAAAGCTAAAGATGTTATTGAAACAGGTGTAAACCTTTCTAGACAAGGAGAAGGTCACGAAAAATTTCATCCAAATCCTGCTTCAAGAGTAGTTGTAAGAGGTGCTATTTTATTTAATAAAGGAGTTTCCAAAATAATTCCAAACCCTGTTATTAACTGGGTTGATTCAAAATTTCAAAAACCTGTAATAAAATTACCAAAAGACAAATCATATGAGCTTCCTGCATTCGATTTAGTAAGAGCATCCGTAAACTTATTTGTAGCAGGTATTTTAATTTCAATAGGTACTTCGTTAAAACTTCCTTTATCTACTACTTATGTAACTTTTATGGTAGCTATGGGTACTTCACTAGCCGATAGAGCTTGGGGAAGAGAAAGTGCTGTTTACCGAGTTGCTGGTGTTTTTAATGTAATTGGTGGTTGGTTTTTAACAGCTTTTTCAGCATTTACTTTAGCGGCAATTTTAGCTTACGTTATTTATTTAGGTGAAATTGTTTCAGTTGCCATCTTATTAATTATTGTTGCATTTTTACTAATTAGAAGTAAAATAAACCATGCAAAAAGAGCACAAGAGAAAAAAGAAAAGCGCTACATGGAACGCGCAGAACAAATTACAATTAATGAGGTTATAAACGAAAGTTCGGCTCATATTTCACAAGTTGTTAAACGTGTAAATAAATTATTTACAAATGTTGTTTCCGATTTATCTACACACGATTTAAATAAATTATCTAAAACCGATAAACACGTAAGAAAACTAAATAATGAAGTTAATGAGTTAAGAGAAGAAGTGTTTTATTTTATTAAATCTCTAGATGATACTTCTGTAAAAGCTAGTAGATTCTACATTTTAATTTTAGGTTATTTACAAGACATTACACAGTCTATTGAATACATTTCAACTACAAGTTACAAACACGTAAATAACAATCACAAACAATTAAAAGCTTCTTCTGTAAAAGATTTAAAAGCTATTAATAAAAGTTTAAATGTACTGTTAAGTAAAATTGAAACTGATTTTACTGCTAAAGATTTTGATAATTTATCTACAATTTTAGATGCAAAACAAGAAATATTTGACAATGTTTCCGAATCTATAGATAAACAAATTGCTAGAATTAGAACTGAAGAAAGCAGTCCTAAAAACTCATCATTATATTTTGGAATTTTATTAGAAACTAAAGATCTACTATATGCCTTAATGAGTTTATTGCAATTATTCCACGATTTTCAAATTCAAGAAAAAGCTAATAAATAATAATTATTTTTTTTAATATTATAGAGCCCTCAAGTAATTGAGGGCTTTTTAATTATAAATATTTTGTATGTTTACAAGTATACTCATGTGCTTTAAAATGAGTTTTAATGTCTTAAAAAGATCTTGTACCAATTACGTTTATATTTATGCTTAAAAAAATTATACTTACTCTTTTATTAATTGCACTAGCTATTACCCTTTATTTCAATCCAAATTTTGAAACTATAACAGCGGGTGTTGCAATTTTACTTTTTGGAATGGTATTATTAGAAGAGGGGTTTAAAGCATTTACCAGAGGTCCTCTTCAAAATTTTCTAAAAAAAGCAACCGATAAACTATACAAAAGTATTACTGCAGGTGCTTTTGTAACTGCATTAATTCAATCTAGCTCATTGGTTTCTGTAATTACTATTTCATTTATAAGTGCAGGTTTAATTACACTTGGAGGAGGTATTGGATTAATTTTTGGGGCTAATATTGGAAGCACAACAACCGCTTGGTTAGTAGCTGGATTTGGATTAAAAATTAAGATTTCTGCTTTAGCAATGCCAATGATTATTTTTGGTTTAATTTTTTCCTTTCAAAAATCTAGTACTTTAAAAGGTATTGGAAATATACTTGCTGGTTTGGGTTTTTTCTTTCTTGGAATCTTCTTTATGAAAGAAGGATTTGATGTTTTTAGCCAACATATAGACCTAACTCAATATGCCGTATCAGGATTTTTAGGCGTATTATTATATACTTTTATTGGTATAATTATTACAATTGTATTGCAATCTAGTGCTGCTTCTTTGGTATTGGTATTAACTGCATTATCAGCAGGTCAAATTGAGTATGAAAACGCCTTAGCTTTGGCAATTGGAGCAAATATTGGCACAACTATAACCGCTGTTTTAGGTTCTTTAAAATCTAATATTGCAGGTAAAAGATTAGCTGGAGCACATCTAATATTTAATATAATTACTGGTTTAATTGCCTTAATATTTATATATCCGCTTGCTTCGCTTGTAAATATTTTAGCTGATTTAGTACATATAGCACCAACAGATTACACCTTAAAACTTGCATTATTTCACACTATTTTTAATAGTATTGGTGTATTAATTATGATTCCGTTTATAAAAAAATTAGAGTCCTTTTTAATAAATTTCTTTAAAGAAAAATTAACTAAAGGTATTGATGAACCTAAATATTTAAATGAAGCTGTTTTAAAATATCCAGATGCTACAATTTCAGCTTTGGTTAAAGAGACTAAATTTTTATATAAAAACGCTGTATTTGAAATTGTTTCACACAGTTTAAATATTCATAGAAAAGATGTAACCTCTAATTTAAAAATTAAAACAGTTGTTAAAAAATCAACTAAAAATTTTAATGTAGATATAGAGAATTTATATTACAAAAAATTTAAAACCATTTATGGCGAAATATTAAGGTATGCCACAACCGCACAAAACGACCTAAAACTAACAAAAAAGCATAATAATTCTATAACAGATATTAAAATTGCCAACCGAAAAATGGTTGAAATAATAAAAGACGCTAGAGAATTAAACAAAAATTTAACCAAATCGTTAACTCTTAACAATAAAGATTTAATGAATGAATATAATAGTTTTAGAAAAAAATTAACGCAAGTTTTACGTATAATTCATTTGTTTAGAACCGAAGAAAATTCTGAAAAATATGCCGAAAAATTAAATATTTTAAAGAAAAAAGCTAAAGAAAACATTAGACAAAGTAATAAATCGATAGATAAATTAATTAGAAAAAATTTAATTTCTGCTGAAATGGCTTCTTCGCTATTTAATGACAATACGAATGTAAACGATATGATTAAAAAATTAATTCAAGTTGCAGAATTACTCTACGGAAATAACGATTCTCTTTTTGAAAATGAAGAATTACAATCTTAATTTTAAAAAAACTTCATAAAAATTGAGATATAGTTTTACAACAACTTATTTCACCTTTTTATGTTTAACCACCTCTGCATCAATATAAAAAATAATTTCTTCAGCAATATTTTTTATTAGATCTCCAATACGCTCAAACTTTTTAATAACGCTAAACACCAATAATGTTTGGTCTATTACTGCAGTATCTTTTTTAATTTCGTCTTCAATAATAGCAAATGAATTCGCATTTATTTTATCTAAAATTTTGTCTTTTTTAAATACTTTTCTAGCAAATTTAGCTTCTTTTTCTTCATAAGTAGCTGTTATATCATTAAACATAGATAAGATAGTCTTGTGCATTTTTTCAAACTCTAAAGCCTTTAGTAACTCTGGATCTATTTTTATATCTTGATCAACAATATATTTTGAGATTCCATAAGCGTGATCTGCAATACGCTCTAAATCAAAATTAATTTTTAAAATTGCCATTATAAAACGCAAATCAATAGCAACGGGAGTGTAAAGTGCTAAAAACTTTTCACAATCGTTCTCAATTTTTAAATCCAATGCATTTACGCGTGTTTCTGTATTTATAACCTCTTCTGCTAAATCGCTGTCGTGTGTTAAAAATGCTTCGGTTGCTTTTTCTATTTGCGAAATACATAAAATTAGCATTTCAAAACCAGCTTCGTTTAAACTGGCTCTTTGCTCTTGTGCATTTATTATCATAATTCTATGTTTTTATCCAAATCTACCAGTAATGTAGTTTTCGGTTTGTTGTTTTTCTGGGTTTGTAAAAATTGTTTTTGTTTTGTCGAATTCAATAAGCTCACCAATATAGAAAAACGCCGTATAATCGCTTATTCTACTTGCTTGTTGCATATTATGAGTAACAATAACTATTGTATATTTTTCTTTAAGCTCAAATATTAAATCTTCAATTTTAGCTGTTGAAATTGGATCTAATGCCGATGTTGGCTCATCCATTAAAATAATTGAAGGCTCAACGGCTAAAGTACGCGCTATACATAAACGTTGTTGTTGACCACCAGATAAAGCAAGTGCAGATTTTTTTAAATTGTCTTTTACTTCTTCCCAAAGATCTGCTTGTTTTAGGGCTTTTTCTACACGCTCATTAATTAACTTTTTATCTGTTATTCCCTGAATTTTTAGTCCATAAGCTACATTTTCAAAGATTGATTTAGGGAAAGGATTTGGTTTTTGAAAAACCATACCAACTTCTTTACGTAGTTCTTCAACATTTACTTTACTTTTATAAATGTTTTTCCCATTTAATTTAATTTTTCCTTCCATTTTAAAAGCATCTACATAATCGTTCATTCTATTGAATAAACGAAGAAATGTAGATTTACCACAACCAGACGGACCAATAAATGCCGTTACAGTATTTGGTTTAATATTCATGTCAATTCCTTTAATTGCCATAAAATCTCCATACCAAACTTTAACATCTTTAATAGCTATTTTAGCACCTTCACTCGAAAATTGAGCGTCAATTTGATCTGATTCGATACGCTTTTTATCTTTTTCTTTTGTCATTGTTATTTCCATTTCTTTTGCCATTTATTTCTAAAATAAACAGCTATACCATTCATTATAAATGTTATTAATAATAAAATAATAATTGCAGCAGCAGCATTTTCAATAAAACCGTGCTGTGGTCTTGATATCCAATTAAAAATTTGAATTGGCAACACCGAAAATTCATCCATTGGGTTTGATGGTGCAAAAGGAACATATGCTAAAGCACCTACAACTATTAATGGTGCTGTTTCACCAACGGCTCTAGAAAGTGCCAAAATTACACCTGTTAAAATACCACCGCCTGAAGCTGGTAAAACCTGATTCCAAATTGTTTGCCATTTTGAAGCACCTAGAGCATAAGACGCATCTCTAATAGAACTAGGAACTGCTTTTACGGCTTCTCGAGTAGCTACAATAATAATAGGAAGTATTAATAACGATAAAGTCAATGCACCTGCTAAAACACTAGCTCCTAAACTCATAATTCTTACAAAAACTTCTAAACCTAATAAACCATAAATTATAGAAGGTACACCAGCTAAATTAGAGATATTAATTTCTAAGATTGCTGAGAGTCTATTTTTTTTATTGTATTCTTCTAAATACACACCTGCAGCTACTCCAACAGGAAATGCTATTATTGTTGTTAAAAGTAAAATCCAAATACTTCCCATAAGAGCAGTATAGATTCCAGATTTTTCGGCTTTTCTAGAAGGTAAATCGGTAATAAAAGCCCAGTCTATTCTACTAATTCCATCAATTAAAATATCACCTATAAATACAGTTAATAAAACCAACCCAAATAGTGTACAAGCTATTCCCCAAATTTTGAACAGTTGATCTTTTAATCTATTTTTTTGAATACTATTCATATTTTTCTTGGTATTTTTTTCTAATTCTATAACTCAATGTATTCAGTAAAAATGTAAATACAAACAATGTAATACCAGCAGCAAAAATTGTTCTGTATTCAATTGATCCGTGCTGCACATCTCCTAAACTTACTTGAACTATATATGCTGTAATTGTTTCAACAGGAACGGTTGGATCTAAGGTTAATCGTGGTTGTTGACCTGCAGCAATAGCTACAATCATAGTTTCACCAATGGCTCTTGAAATTGCTAAAATTATAGATACAATAATACCCGAAGAAGCAGCTGGAACAACTACTTTAAAAGCTGTTTGTAATTTTGTTGCTCCCATTCCATAAGATGCTTCTCTTAAATCTTTAGGTACTGCATGCAATGCGTCTTCACTAATAGATGAAACAAATGGAATAATCATAATTCCCATTACAATACCAGCTGAAAGCGAATTAAATCCAGATAAACCAGGAATAAATTGTTGTAAAAATGGAGTTACTACAATTAAAGCAAAAAAACCATATACAACTGTTGGTACAGCGGCCAATAATTCTAATAAGGGTTTTACTGTTTTTCTAAAACTTTTCGGGGCATATTCACTTAAATAAATACTAATTGAAAGTCCTACAGGAAGTGCTACTAAAATTGCTATAAAAGAAATTAATAGTGTTCCAGACAATAATGGTAAAATACCATAGTGTTTATCTGTAAATAAAGGAGTCCATTGCGTATCTGTAAAAAATTCTATTATTGAAACTTCGCTAAAAAACTGAAAAGCCTCTATAGTTAATACCGAAATAATTCCAAAAGTTACTGCAATTGTAATTAAAGCACTAAATAATAGTGATTTTTCAATTATAAATTCTTTTATTTTTCGCATTAATTATAATTTAAATGAAGCTGTTTAAAAAACTGAGATCCGTTCAGATAAATTAAACACAACGATTAAACAGCTTCAGTTTTTTTAATTATTTATTACTTTCAACAAAAGCTTTGAAATGTTCTTTTTGTGCTACATACAATTCTGAAGGCAAAGAAATATACCCAACATCTTCAGCCAATTCACCTGCATTATCAATATAAAAATTCATAAATTCTACAACTTCAGGATGTTTTACCGACGTACTGTTTACATACACAAATAAAGGTCTTGATAAGGGACTATATGTGCCATTACTCACGGTTTCTAAAGTTGGTTTTACAACTTCTTTTCCATTATTAACACCAATTAAAGTTAGCTTATCTTTATTTTCAGAATAATATGCTAATCCAAAAAAACCTAGTGAATATTTATCACCTGCAATTCCTTGTACCAAAACATGGTCGTCTTCACTTGCTGTAAAATCACCTCTACTTGAACCACTTTTACCAACAATAGCTTCTGTAAAATAATCATAGGTACCCGATGCGACTCCTGGTCCAAATAAATGGATTTCTTCATCTGGCCATTCTGGTCTAATTTGGTTCCATTTCATAATTACACCCTGAGCAGCTGGCTCCCAAATTTTCTTTAATTCTTCAACAGTAAAGTTATCTACCCAATCATTTTCTGGATTTACTAAAACTGCTAAACCATCGTAAGCAACTTCTAATTCTAAATAATTAATATTATTTTCAATACAAGCTTCCTTTTCTTTATTTTTTATAGGGCGCGATGCATTTAAAAGGTTAGTTTCACCTCTTGAGAATTTTTTAAAACCTCCACCAGTACCAGATACTCCAATGGTAACCTTTACTTTAGGTTGTACTGCTCTAAACTCTTCAGCTACTGCTTCTGTTACAGGAAATACAGTACTTGATCCATCTATTTTAATAGTGCCTTCTAACACATCTTTATTCGAAATCGCTTTTTTATCTTTTTTTTCACCACAAGAAATTGCTACTATTACTAAGCAAAGTATAAATACTATTTTTTTCATTTTTATTCTTTTTATGTATTACAAAGAAATGATTCAGTTGTTAAGTTTTGGTTAACAGAAAATTAAGTATTTGAGATAATTTTACTGTAATTTAAATTCTGCATTAATAAATAGTAACAATTTGTTATTGAATATATTTATTATTTAAACACAATTGGAAAGGCTCAATAAACTTTATATTTTAATATCCAAATTTTAGAAGACTTCACGAGTTAGATTTAAAACACATAAAATCAGTGTTTTATGTGTTTTTACAAAAAACTTAATGTAAACTTAATGTTAAGAAATAGTAAATTTAATGCTAATAAACTAAATTTGATACAGCTTAAAACAACAAATATTAATTAAAAAAACATATATATTATGAAAACAATTTTAAAAATAGCGGTTCTGTTATTCTGTGTAACATCATTTGCGCAAGAACAAAAAGTAGATTATAAAAAAGTAACTAATAATTTAGTAAAAGCAACTTATTATTTTGCAGATAATAGTGATTTAATTGAAAGGGAAGGTTATTTTGATGCAGATGGTAAATTACATGGAAACTGGATTAGCTATGATTTAGAAGGAAATAAAACATCAATTGCCAATTACACAAACGGTAAAAAAGAGGGAGTTTGGACTTATTTTAAAGAAGATAAAGTAAGCCTAGTTACTTATAAAGAAAATAAAATTATTAAGGTTGAAGAAAAAGCTTTAGTAATTAATTAATACTCAATTAATGTTCTTAATAAAAAAGAGGGTGCTAAATTAGCACCCTCTTTAATTTTAAAAAATAAGTTTTGTTTATAAACCTGCTCCAATCCAAGACCAAGAGGAAATATCTACTTTAGTACCTGTATTATATGCATCGGTTGTAGTCGCTGCAACTCCATCAATAATAACGTTCGATAAAGCTCCATCATCTTTCATATCTATATTTTTTGCATAACCTTCTAAATATAAATTAGTGATAGTTGCGCCAGATTCTAATTTAAATTGCAATGCTGTACCATCAACAGTTGAAATAGCAGTTACATTTACAAATTTAGGGTTGTTATTAACTTTATCACCTTCAAAAGCTGTTGAAAAACCTGCTACTGTATGCGAAATATAGGTATTTGTAACGGTTCCGTTCCAACCCTCAGTCCAATCAACAGCATCATCTTCATTGTTTTCTAAATAAATATTAGAAACTGAAACAGTACCTCCAAAAAACTCTATTCCATCATCAGCACCATCTATTACAGCAATATTCTCTAATGTTGTTCCAGAACCTACAGCATATAAAGACACTCCATTGTATTGAGAATCTAAACTAATTTGAGCTCCTGTTCCTTTAATTACAAGATTTTTTATTGAACCAGAGTTATCAGTATCATCTGTACCTCCGTAAATAAATCCTCCAACTTCAGCTTCAGCATCTACACCAGCAGTTGTTGTAGCCTTACCACAAATAGTTAAACCTCCCCAATCTCCAGGGCTTGCATTAGCAGAAGACATAATAACAGGATTACTTTCGGTTCCTTGTATATCTATTTTACCACCTTTAAGAACAGCAATATACACATCAACTCCACCTTTATCTACAGTAATTTTTGTTCCAGCTTCAATAGTTAGTGTAACTCCATCTTGAACAATATAAGAACCTGTTAAACTATAGTTTGTATCTGCAGTTAATGTTTTGTTAGATGTTAAGTTTCCGTTTAACACTTCTAAAGCCACATATTGACCATTTATAAAATTCCAATTTGAAATATCTACAAGTGCACCTAAATTATAACTATCTGTTGTAGTTGCAGCTACACCATCTATAATAACATTAGACAAAGCTCCATCATCTTTCATATCAATATTAGTATCATAACCGCTTAAATATAAATTTGAGAAAGTTGCTCCAGACTCTAATTTAAATTGTAGAGCAGTTCCTCCTACTGTTGAAATTGCAGTTAAGTTATTAATTTTAGGATTACCATTAGCTTTATCAGCCTCAACCACAGTTGAAAAACCTTCAATAGTATTTACAACATACGCATTATTTACAGTACCGTTCCAACCTTCTGTCCAATCGATAGCATCATCTTCATTATTTTCTAAGTATAAATTTTCTACAGAAACAGTTCCTCCAAAAAATTCCACACCATCATCAGAACCATTTATTACAGCAATATTTTCTACTGTAGTTCCAGAACCAACTGCATAAAAAGATACACCATTGTATTGAGAGTCTAAACTAATTTGAGCTCCTGTACCAATAATTACTAAGTTTTTAACTGTACCTGAATTATCAGTATCTTCTGTTCCACCGTAAATAAACCCGCCAACTTCAGCCTCAGCGTCAACACCTGCTGTAGTTGTAGCTTTACCACAAATTGTTAAACCTCCCCAGTCTCCTGGGTTTCCATCTATAGAAGACATAACAACAGGATCACTATCTGTACCGTTAATATTAATTTTTCCTCCTTTTAACACTGCAATAAAAACATCTACTCCTCCTTTATCAGCAACAATTTGAGTTCCAGCAGGAATGGTAAGTGTTGCTCCTTCTGAAACAATAAAAGAACCTGTTAAATCGTAACTTGTTGAAGCATTTAATGTGTAGTCTTCTTCTAAAAAACCATTCATTACACCAATTTTTAAATTTTCAACTACTTCATCCGTTGGATTTATAATTGGATCAGGATCACTATCGTCACAGCTAAATAATGTAAATAAAGCAACTAATGCTGTTATTCCAATAAATTTATAATTCACTTTTTTCATGTTTTTAAAATTTGAATTTATTTGTTTATGTTAATTATGTGCAAATAACCTTTTTTAGTACCACCTAGCCCTTAAGAAAACATTAAGTATGTATTATGAATTCTATTGAATTTAGCTGTAATGTTAAAAAAATGTTATGCTGATTTTTGAAAATAAAAAGAGACTATATTAAAAGTAATAAACATCGTCTTTCTGAACTTGATTCAGGTTGATGTAAACTTCACTTTTATTATAGCCTCTTTTTTAATAAAGAATTCTAGGATATTTAAAACGTGTATTTAAATCCTATACTTAAATCTAAACCTTTTTTATAAGAACTAATAATTTCATTAGTTTCAATTTCTGATGATAATGGTTTTACTTTTTGAGATTGCTCAATACTTGGATTTAATAAGTTTTTTCCAACTAATTTTACTGAAAATTGTTTGCTTAATTGTTTACTTAAAACCAAATCAAGTGTTACAAATCCTTCTTCAATAATTTCATCATTATATAAAATTGCGCTATTACTAAAATCTTCTGGAGCTCCTAATGCGTAAATTTTATCTGATGAGTAATTTCCTGATAATGTAGCATTAAATTCATTTTCTTGATTATTAGAATAACTTAAAGCTGTATTAACTATAAAATCCGAAGCTCCTTGTAAATCAGATGCGGTTTTATTGTTGTATTGGAATTCTTCTAATAAATCTTGATTAAACCACATTTTTGTTGCATTAATATTAATGTTTAAATCACTATTTTCTTTATCAATAATATTAAATCTAGTTTCAAACTCCAACCCTAATACATCGGCTTTTTCACCAGTATTATCGTATGAAAAATTACCTGAAGAACCTCTTGTTTGAGATAAATTTATTGGATCTTCTATTCTTTTATAAAAACTAGTTACAGAAATTAATTCTTTTGAAGAAGGGTACAGTTCCCATTTTAAATCAACATTATAATTAGTAGATTCTTTTAACTCTGGGTTTCCTTTTGTTACACGCCCTGTAGGTGAAACATATTCAAATGGTGCTAATTCTTTAAATTCTGGTAGTGTAATAGTTTTACTACCCGCTAATCTTAAAAAATTAGTTTCGTTTAACTCATATTTAAAATTTAAACTTGGTGCTAAATTGTTATAATCATTATTTAAAGAACCTATTCTACCAACATAATTTGTAACATCCCAATTTACACCTAAATTATCATTTTCGTATCTAACACCAATATTACCAGTTAGCTTATTAAAGCTAAAATCTAAATTAGCAAACCCAGCATAAGTTTCAAGAGTTGCATTATAAATATCTTCAGGTCTTTCTCTTAAAGTTATTGTACCATTATTAAAATACATATCATCAAATGCTACAGATAAATCATCTATAGAAGTTACTTGAAAACCTTTTGCCCTAACCCCAACAAATAAAGAATTAAAATTTCTTTCTTTTTGACGGAAATCAGCTCCAAAATTTAATTTAAAAGTATGTTCTGAATCTGTATTAAACGTAATTTGGTCTTTTAAGGTTCCGTTTAATTCAACATCTTTAATTTTTTGATCAGATTTTCTTTGTTGAAAATCTCCTACGTGAGCAAACTGAACAGTATTTTCATCTAAAATACTCACTTCATTTCTAATTCTATTAGGTTCTTTTGCAATTACATAGTTATAACCAACACCCCAATTTAACTTATTATTTTCAGTAATATCGTGAGTTCCTAAAACTTGGTTTACAAACATTCTGGTTTGTTTTAAATTTTGATCTCTTACAAAAGCACCATATTCTGAAGGGTCTTGATCAAAAACATAGCCTTCACCATTTCTACCTTGTTCAAATAAATTATCAATAGTTTTATTTACAAATAAACTGGTGAATTTTATTTTATGATTATTATTTAATCGGTAACTTAAATTAAAAAGCCCTGTTGTATTAATGGTTGTTTTATAAGCCTCTACATCTGTAAATGAATTATTTAAAACATTTGATCTGTATTTTTTAAAAATTCCACTTTCATAATTATAAGAGCCTTTGTGTGAAAGTGTTGCAAATACAGTAAGGTCTTTTTCAAATAATTGAAGCTTTTTTCCACCTGCTATAGAAACTCCAAAATTTAATGGAGTACTTCTAGTTTCTGTATTCCAACTTTGTAAAGTGATTGCATTGATTAAAGCATATTTTTTGGTATAAAATCCAAAACTTAAATCGTTAGTATTTTGAGTTGCTCTAAAATTATTAAAAATACCATTTTTTAGAACCGTTGAATTAGATCCTCCGCTAATTCCAATTGAAAATCCACCTCCATTATATTCTTTTGTAGTAATATCTACATTACCAGAAGCTTGATCTATATAGTTTTCGGAACTATAAGTTTTACTAATTCCAACATTTTGAATAATATCTGTAGAGAATAAATTTAATTCTATATTCTTTTTTTCAACATCATCTGAAGGTATTGGCAAACCATTCATAGTTGTTGTTAAATAGCGATCACCTAAACCACGAATGAAAATATCTCCAGAACCTTCATTTTTAGTAACACCTGAAATTTTAGAAGTTGCCACAGCCGCATTAGAAACACCTGTTTTTGCCAACCTTTCTGAACCAATACTTTCTTTAATTATTGTCGCTTTTTTTTGTTCAGTTAAAAGTGCCCTTTCAGATTCTTTTTTAGTAGAACCCGTAATTTGAATTTCACTTAAAGAAACTCCTTGACTTGCACTTAAAATTTGATCTAATTTTGTGTTTTCTCCTGCGCTAACAATAACATTTGGTATCTCAACTGTTTGATAACCTATAAAGCTAAAAACAACAGTGTACGACCCTTCATCAACTTGTAAAGTATATTCTCCTTCAAATTCTGTTGTAGTACCTACAGATGTTCCTTTAATAAAAACATTTGCAAATGGCAATGGTGAGTTATTTACTTCCTTATCTAAAACAATTCCAGAAATTGTTCCTTTAGTTTGGCCAACTGCCACTGTGCTAATAAGTATAAGTAATACAATATAAAAATTCTTCATTTTTTAGTTTTAAATTCTTGCGCAAAGGAAGAGCTACTAAGTAAATGAGAAGTTAACGAAGTGTTATATAATGGTAATAAATCTGTTAATTTAATGTAAATTATTTAACTTTTAAATGGTGTTAATTTCAGCGATAGAAATAGTAGTTTTTAAACGTAAAGCACCCAATACTTGATCTAATTTTAATGTAGTATTCTCTAAAACCTCTACATCTTCAACTTCAATTGTTTGGTAACCGATAAAACTAAAAACTAATGTATAATTCCCAGGATTTAAACTAAGCTTAAAAGCACCATCAACATCTGTTACAACGCTAATACCAGCTTCTTTTACAAGTATTTCAGCAAAAAATAAAGGATCACCTTCGTTTTCCCCATCCAATACAACGCCTTCAATCTTTCCATCATTACCGTAATTTTCAATCAAAGATCCTATTTTTAATGATTGACCAAAACTATGTGAACTTATAACCAGTAAAAAAACAAAAATTAAATATCTCATATTGCTATAATTTTAATTACAGCAAATAAACCATGCAGTTGTTAAGTAATAGTTAAGCATGTATTATTATTGTATGAGCTAATTGTTAATTTTTGAAATAATAAAATATAAAATAATAGCTATCTTGCACTAAATTTTTAACTAATGAAAATGAATTGGAACCAACTATTATCGTTAAAAAGATATGGTGATACGCAAATAAGATTAAGAAAAAAACAAGATGAAACACGCCTTGGATTTGAAGTAGATTATGACCGTATAATTTTTTCAGATTCATTTAGAAGCCTACAAGATAAAACACAAGTTATACCTTTATCTAAAACAGATTTTGTTCACACCCGTTTAACTCATAGTTTAGAAGTGAGCGTAGTTGCACGGTCTTTAGGTAGAACTGTTGGTGAAAAAGTATTAAAAAAATATCCTGAATTAATAGATTTAGGTTATAAAATGAACGATTTTGGTGCTATTGTAGCTTCAGCTGCTTTAGCGCATGATATTGGAAACCCTCCTTTTGGACATAGTGGTGAAAAAGCTATTGGAGAATATTTTATAAATGGAAAAGGCAAAAAATATAAAGAACAACTTACCGATAAACAATGGCAAGATTTAATTGATTTTGAAGGAAATGCAAATGGTTTTAGAATTTTAAGTGAAACTAAAGAAGGTATTGAAGGCGGATTGCGTTTATCATATGCAACTTTGGGAGCCTTTTTAAAATACCCTAAAGAATCTTTACCAAAAAAACCAACACAACATATTGCTGATAAAAAATATGGAATATTTCAATCTGAATTAACTTTTTTTGATGAAGTAGCTAAAGAATTAGGTTTAATTTCTACAGGTACAAATGAAAATATTGCTTATAAAAGACATCCTTTAGCTTATTTAGTAGAAGCTGCCGATGATATTTGTTATACAATTATAGATTTTGAAGATGGTATTAATTTAGGCTTAATTGAAGAAGAATTTGCTTTAGAATATTTAATAAAATTAGTTAAAGACACTATTAATTCAGAAAAATACTATCAATTAAAACATAAAAAAGATCGTTTAAGTTATTTACGCGCCTTAGCTATTGGAACACTTATTGGAGAAGCTTCAAAAGTTTTTTTAGAAAATGAAGAAGCTATTTTAAATGGAAATTATCCATATTCTTTGTTAGAAAAATGTAAGTATGAAGCACAGATAAATGATATTATTAAATTAAGTGTTGAAAAAATTTACAAAAGCAGAGAGGTAATTGAAAAAGAATTAATGGGCTATTCAATAATTTCTAAATTATTAGATGTGTTTTTAACAGCCTCTAATAATAAATTTGAAAACACCCTTTCTAATTACGATAAATTAGTGCTTAACTTATTGCCTGAACATTTACAAACACCAGACGAAACACTTTATCTTAGAATTTTAAATATTTGTGGTTTTGTTGCAAGTTTAACAGATGGTTTTGCTTTACAATTATATAAAAAAATAAATGGTTAACTCTTTAATTTTATTAAGGATAATTTACCTTTCTTAAAATCCGTACAGCTTCTTTATATTTTATATAACTGGTTTTATCTTCTAAGTTTTTTAAGTAACTTTTAGATTCTTTTAACTTTAAATAAGCATTTGGAATCTCGTTTAATACACAAATTAAATAATTTGTTGGTAGTTCTTGTAATTCAACAAGTTCTGTTTCGTTTAAAGGTTCTTTATTTTTTAATTTATCTAAAATAATATTGCAATTATTAAATATACGAAGTAGTTCTTTTTTATTAAAACGAGGCGGTTTAAATAAAAGCTCAGTTACTATATCATATTTACCATTTTCCTTAAAATGAATTACTGTTTTTTCTAAAGGATAAAAATCAAATTCATCTTTAATTCTTAAAAAAACATATTCTGTAATAATAAACGACTGGCTATTTACTTCAATTTTAACTTCATCAAGTGCAGAATAAAACAAACGAACTTGCTCATCTATAAGTTCAATATCAACTCTAGAATAAAAAACTTTATCTCCAACAATTTTTTTCTCTCCTGCCCAACACAATACAAAATGTTCATTAAAAACCTTATAAGTAGGGTTGTATGCGTCTTTATGTCTTTCAAAAAAATCGAAAACCCCGTCTAATGTTAGTTTTATATTATTACTCGCTTTTTTTTCAATAGCTTCTACAATTTCTTTATTGGTGCTTTTTAATTCGAATTTACCTAAAGTAGACATAGAGGTACTTCCTCTTCTATAAAAAATACGTCCTTTTGCATATTTCCAGAGTTGTTTTTTTAAACGGGTAATTTTGTTATTAGGATGTATGGTTACCAAACCAATAACTTTATAGCGTGGTAGACTTGGAAATCGAATATTTTCGTATTGAATTTTGGGTGGATTTTCTAGATATGAGTTTACTAAATTTTGAATTTTACTATCATCAAAAAAATCTACACCTTTAATTAAATTTAATTGGTCTTCAATTCCAATAACTATAAACGAACTATTTTCTGGATTTGAATTTGATAATGCGCAAACGTGTTTTAAAAATTTAGCTTTTCCTTCTTTAGAATCTAATGAAATTTTGAGTTTTTTATCATAAAAGCTATTTTCATCATTATACGCTAGTAAATTTTTTATTAGTAACCGTTTGTTTATCATTTTACACTAATTATTCTTTATTTAAAATTGTTGCACTTGCCTGTGCTGTTGGATAAACAATTAAATCTTCAATATTAACATGAGCTGGGCGAGTAACTACAAAATAAATAATTTCTGCAATATCTACAGCTTGCAAAGCTTTATACCCTGCATATACATTTTTAGCTTTTTCTACATCACCTTTAAATCGAACTTCAGAAAACTCTGTTTCTACCGCACCTGGATGAATTGCAGCAACTCTAATATTATGTTTATTTAAATCAATACGCATTGCTTTATTTAAAGCATTTACTGCGTGTTTAGATGCGCAATACACATTTCCATTAGGATATACATCTTTTCCTGCAATAGAGCCTATATTTACAATAAAACCCTCATTTCTACTCACCATTTGTGGCATAATTGCTTTTGAAACATATAATAAACCTTTCACATTAATATCTAACATAGCATCCCAATCCTCAATACTTCCATCTTGTATACTGTTTAACCCATGTGCATTCCCTGCATTATTAATTAAAATATCGATTGTTTTAAATGCTGAAGGTAACGATTCTATGGCCTTAAACACAGCTTCTTTATCACGCACATCAAACTGAAGAGTAATAACATTGGTTAATGTACTCAACGCTTCTTTTAGCGCTGTTAAACGTTCACTTCTTCTACCACAAAGAATTAAATTAATCTTATTTTTTGCAAAAATTTCTGCTGTTGCTTTACCTATACCTGAAGTTGCTCCAGTTATAAATGCTGTTTTTTGTTTCATTTTAAATTAAAATTTTGAATTATAAAGGTACAAAAAAACCGCTCCAAAAAGGAGCGGTTTTACTAGCTGGTTATTAAAAATAACCAACTAAAAATCAACTAACCAAACTTTATTTTAAATTTCTTCTAACTTTTGTTTCTCTTATTACCTTAGTTCGTTTTCTACCCTCATCACTTACACTCTCAACTGCATTTTTTTCTGAACTATTTTTTAAATATTGTATGTAACCTCTTCCGGTAAACTCGTAAGTTGTTCCAGAATCAATGTGGTACAAACTAATCCTTGCATCACTAATAACGCTTAACTCAAACTCTTCAGTACCGTACAAATCATAATTTAATGTTAAAATCTTTAAATCATCATATCCTTGTACATCATACACTGAATAGCTACCTACATAATCCCAATATATATTAGCAATTTGCGTGCCAACTTTATCTTGGGAAGAATAAAATGTTGTTAAATTTTCAGGTGTAAATGCTAAAAAGTTTTCGTTATCAAATTCATTTATAAAACCAGCATTACTAGTATATGTTTTTGACCAAGCATTGTATTCTTGTAAAAAATACTCGATATTATCATAAAACACTAGATCATAGTCAAAATTACTTTTTTGATATCCCTCTAAATAATAGGTTACATTGTTATAATTATCTTTTAACCGTATTTTACCTCTTGATGCTTCAATTACATCAAAATCATAATAACCATCTAAATTATGGTCAATTTCTAAAAAGCCATTGTAGGTGTCATAATAACCTATCAAAATTCCATATCCATCTCCATTTACTCCAATACCAACTATATTATTATTAGCATAGACTCTACCGTTTATAAATGAAATAGTAAACGCTTTTGATAAAAAAGGAACATCACCAGTCCCCGTTGTTTTATTGTAATCTACATACCATAAATCGTAATTTGCTACAATATCTTCTAAATCATCATAATAATAATCATTATCACCAAAACTAACACTACAAGAAGAAAATGACACTCCTATAATTAAGGTTGCAAAAAGTAATTTTATAGTTTTCATAATCTGTTGTTTTATTAGTTATATCAATTGAAAATTCAAATTCTATGCCAAAAAATAGTAAATATATCTTTAATTTATTAACACCTTGAAATTAAGTCAATTACAGTTATATAAATTATTTACTTTTCAAGTTTTTTAACTTCCGGAATTTTATAATATTTAATTTCATTATTAACCGTAAAAGAAATTACCGCTTCATTTTCTGTTAATTGAAAGGGAGACTTTTTTGAAATCTCTGGAAGTTTATTTCCAAATTCTTTTTTAGAATCGCTATGTAAAATAAAATCTTGCATTCTATTTGGCAACATAAGAGTACCTACATAACTATTTTTTGATGTAGTAGTATCTTTTTCTAACTTGGCTGATGCATTTCTAAAGTACACAGAATCTAATACCGTATTAGAATTATTAATGTCAACCTGAAAAATATATCCTTTAACTCCAGGCTGTCTACTATCCAAATTTTTATAAAAAGCACTATTTATTATAAATGAAGGATGCTGCTCAAAATTACTAGTAGAATTAGATAGGCCGCAACTTTTAAATACGACAATAAATATTACTGAAATAAATAAGTATACAATTTTATTCATAAAATATTGTTTATAATTATACACCAAAATGTATACCAAGTTATAAAAAAAGAGCCTGCCAAAATGGAAAGCTCTTTTATATATTTTTTCAATTTATCTTAATTTAGAATGAAGATTTGTAGACTAATCTTCCACGCTGCGTCTAATTGTTCAAAGCCTCAGCCCCACCAACAATTTCTAATATTTCGTTAGTAATGGCAGCTTGACGTGCTTTGTTGTAAGTTAATAATAACTCGTCACGTAAATCTGTAGCGTTATCCGTTGCTTTATGCATCGCAGTCATACGTGCACCATGTTCAGAAGCAAAAGAATCTCTAAGTGCTTTGTATAATTGAGTTTTTAATGATTTAGGAATCAATTCTAATACAATTTCTGGTTTAGATGGCTCAAAAATGTAATCTGCATTTGAAACTATTTCGCCTTCTATTGGTTCAATTGGTAAAAATTGTTCTACAGTAGTAATTTGTGTAGCAGCATTTTTAAACCTATTGTAAATTAATTCAACTTTATCATAATCACCTTCAGCAAACATTTCCATTATATTGTTTGCTATAGCAGCAACATTCTCAAATGTCAACTCATCAAAAATATCATTATTATTTTCAATAACAGTATATTTTTTAGCTAAAAGATCGTTTCCTTTTTTACCTATTGTTAATAGGTCTACTTGTTTATTGCTGTAAAAATCGTTAATATGTTTAGTTGCTCCTTTAACTATAGAAGAATTAAATCCTCCACACAACCCTCTATTAGACGTAATTACAACTAATAATACTTTTGAAACCTCTCTTTGCTCAGAATAAACTCCACCTACTTCACTACTTAAAGTTGCACTTAAATTTTGTAAAAGTTCTGTAAGTTTTTCGGCATACGGACGCATTTGCGTAATTGCATCTTGTGCTTTTTTCAACTTTGCAGCAGATACCATTTTCATGGCACTAGTAATTTGCATTGTTGAACCAATGGATGTAATTCTGTTACGTATTTCTTTTAAGTTTGCCATTTATTTCTGGTATCTATAAGTATTAAGTATTGAAAATTTCCTCTCAATACTTAATACTAAAATCTTAATTATGCGTATTTTTCTGAAACCTCTTTTGCTGCAATTGTTAAAGTATCAATAACCTCATCAGTTAATTTACCAGCCTTTAAAATATCTAATGTATCTCTGTGCTTAGCGTTTAAAAATTGAATATAATCGCTTTCAAATTCTTTAATTTTTTCTACAGGAACATCTTTTAATAAGTTTTTAGAACCTGCATAAATAATTGCAATTTGATCTTCAACTTTAAAAGGATCAGCTTGTGCTTGTTTCAAAATTTCAACGTTACGTTGTCCTTTTGAAATTACATTCATTGTAGCTGCATCTAAATCTGAACCAAATTTTGCAAACGCTTCTAATTCACGAAATTGAGCTTGGTCTAATTTTAAAGTACCTGCTACTTTTTTCATTGATTTAATTTGTGCGTTACCACCAACACGAGATACTGAAATACCTACGTTAATAGCTGGACGTACACCTGAGTTGAATAAATCTCCATCTAAGAAAATCTGTCCATCAGTAATTGAGATTACGTTTGTTGGAATATATGCCGAAACGTCACCTGCTTGTGTTTCAATAATTGGTAAAGCTGTTAATGAACCACCACCTTTAATTTTTCCTTTTAAAGAATCAGGTACATCATTCATTTGAGCAGCAATAGTATCGTCATTAATAACTTTTGCAGCACGTTCTAATAAACGAGAGTGTAAGTAAAAAACATCCCCTGGGTATGCCTCACGTCCTGGTGGACGACGTAATAATAAAGAAATTTCACGGTATGCAACAGCTTGTTTAGATAAATCATCATAAACAATTAAAGCCGGACGACCTGTATCTCTAAAATATTCTCCAATTGCAGCACCTCCCATTGGAGCATATACTTGCATTGCAGCAGGGTCAGATGCATTAGCAGCAATAATTGTTGTATAAGCCATTGCTCCTTTTTCTTCTAATAAATTTGCAATTCCAGCAACCGTAGATGCTTTTTGACCAATTGCAACGTATATACAATATACTGGAACACCAGCATCGTAAAATTCTTTTTGATTGATAATAGTATCAATAGCTACTGTTGATTTACCAGTTTGACGGTCACCAATAATAAGTTCACGTTGCCCTCTACCAACAGGAATCATTGCATCAACAGCTTTTAAACCAGTTTGTAATGGTTCAGTTACTGGCTCACGGAAAACAACACCTGGAGCCTTACGCTCTAATGGCATTTCAAAAGTTTCTCCTTGAATAGCACCTTTACCATCAATTGGAAAACCTAAAGTATTTACTACACGACCAACAATTCCTTCACCTACTTTTAATGAAGCAATACGTTCAGTACGTTTTACAGTAGAACCTTCTTTAACTGCAGAAGAGTGCCCTAATAAAACAACACCTACATTGTCTTCTTCCAAGTTTAGTACAATTCCTTCTAATCCATCTTGAAACTCAACTAGCTCACCATATTGAACATTTGCCAAACCATACACACGTGCAATACCATCACCTACTTGTAATACAGTTCCTACTTCGTCTAATGAAGCTGATGCTTCAAATCCTGCTAATTGTTGTTTTAAAATCGCTGATACTTCAGCTGGTTTTATTGATGCCATTTTATATATTTTTTAAAACTAAAATCTTTTTTTTATAAATTCGAAAATATTAATTTTCAAATTGTCTTTTTAATACTTGTAATTTATTTGAAATACTTGCATCGTATTGAACATCTCCAATACGTAATATAAATCCACCAATTATATCAGGATCTACAGTGTTTTCTATAGTTGCTTCTTTGCCAGTTGTTTCTTTAATTTTTGCAAGTACCTGTGCGTTTAAAGCTTCTGTTAAAGGAACTGCTGTAGTAACTTTTGCTACTTCAATTCCCTTTAGCTCATCAAAAATAACGGTATATTTTTTTGCTACATCAGTTAAAATTGACAATCTTTTATTTTCAACTAAAAGATCTATTAAGCCCATAGTTACACCAGATACTTTTGAAGAGAAAACTTCTTTTAAGGCAGTCTTTTTTAGTTCCGATTTTAAAACTGGACTACTTAAAACCAACTGTAAATCTTTACTTTCTTCAATTGTACTAACAACCACCAACATATCGTTATTCACTTCAACTTCTTTTGATTGTTCAAGTGCAAAACTTAATATTGCTTTTGCATATCTTACTGCTGCTCTAGATCCCATTTAAATTTTATTAGCTAATAGTTACTTCTTTTAATAGCTCTTCAACAAGTTTAATTTGCTTGTTTTTATCTGCTAACTCACCTTTAACAACTTTTTCTGCAATACTTACTGATAATTCAGATACTTGATTTTTTAAGTCTGAAATTGCAGCTTGCTTTTCTGCTTGGATAGTTTCTTGTGCTTGTTCAACTATTTTAGTTGCTTGTTGTTGTGCTTCATTTTTAGCATCAGCTATAATACCTTCTTTCATTTCACGAGCTTCTTTTAAAAGTGTGTCTCGTTGTGCACGAGCTTCTTTTAAAATACGTTCGTTATCTGCTGTTAGGTTCTGCATTTCTTTACGAGCATTTTCAGCTTCGTCTAATGCATCTTTTATACCATCTTCTCTTTCATTAACTGAGTTTAAAATAGGTTTCCAAGCAAATTTATGCAATACAAGTACTAAGACAATAAATAAAATTAATTGCCAGAAAAATAACCCTAAAGAAAACTGTTCTATTAACTTATCCATTTTTTATGTTTTGTTATTCTTTAATTAATAGTTTAAATAATAGCTACAACCAACCGTTGTAGCTATTTATTTTTTCTTAAGCTGCAAATAAAGCAGCAAATCCAATACCTTCAATCAAAGCTGCAGCAATAAGCATTGCAGTTTGAATTTTTCCTGAAGCTTCTGGTTGACGTGCAATAGCTTCCATTGCTTGTCCTCCAATTCTACCAATACCAATAGCGGCACCGATAACAATTATACCAGCTCCAATGTAATTTAGACCTTCCATATTTATATATATTAATTAATTAAACATTCAATTTTAATGATCATCATGTTCTTCTACTGCCATACCAAAGTACAGTGCAGATAACATAGTGAAAATATATGCTTGTAGCGCTGCTACTAATAATTCTAATAATGCTAAAGCAAATGATAACCCAAACGATAATGGACTACCAATCCAGCTTTTAAAAATAAACATTAAACCAATAATACTCATTAATACAATATGACCTGCTGTAATATTTGCATATAAACGAATCATTAATGAAAATGGTTTAATAAATGTACCTAACAATTCTATTGGTGCCAAAATAATTTTCATTAATGTTGGTACACCTGGCATCCAAAAAATATGCTTCCAGTAATTTTTATTAGCCGTAAAAGTTGTTAGTAAATATGTTATTAATGCTAAAGCAAAAGTAACTGCAATATTATTAGTTACATTAACCCCTAATGGTGTTAAACCTAATAAATTTATAATCCATACAAAGAAAAACACTGTTAACAAATAACTCATGTATTTTCTGTAATGCTTTTCACCTATATTAGGAATTGCAACATCATCTCTAATATACACAATTAAAGGCTCTAACAAGCGGCCAATTCCTTTAGGTAATACATTATTTTGGTAAGATTTTGCCATTCTAATAAAAATAAACAGCATTAATACAGAAACAGCTATAATAAAAACAACATTTTTAGTAATAGAAAAATCTAACGGTTTTACATTTGTTGCATGGTGCTCCTCATCGTAATTTATAGTACCTACAGCATCTGTTTTATATATTTTACTATGGTATAACTTGTAATAGTTTCCATCTACTTCTGCTAATGTTTCTCCGTGGTTAAACTTTGAAGAAGAAAAAACTTTTAAGCCACCATCCCACAAAATCACAGGTAATGGAGCACTAAAATATTTATGTTCTCCAGCATCTGTTGTCCAAGAAAATAATGTAAAATCGTACGAATCTAGCAAGTGATGTGCTATGTATTCTTTAATTTCAGTTCTAAGATCTTTATCTTCGTGAGAAGATTCTCCATGAGCCTCATTTGAAGCATCATGTTGTGCATTTACTGAAATTGTTACTAACAAAAGTAGTAACGTAAGTATTTTTATCAAGTTAATTCTGTGCATATCACTTTATTAATTGTGTTCTCTAAAAATATTTTGCAAATGTACGGTTTTATATTAGAATCCAAAAAATATTTTTTGGATGTTTTACCCATACAAATAGGACTATTTAAACCTATTTACAGTTTGTTATTCAATAGTTTGGATGCATAAATTGCCTCCAGCACTAAGCACGCTAGGTATGGCACCAAAAACGATGCTGACTCTAACCTATCAATGCTTCCATTTTTATTAAAATTCGGGAAAAAAAATATAAAAAAAACTGCAAATTTTAACAAACTTCCTCCCATAAATATAAAACCTAGTATGTCTAAATATTTTTTTTTCAGCTTAAATAACGCTATAAATATAATTATTGCAAGTAGGTAATTTACACTATAAGATGCCAAAATTAAATTACTAAAGAGAGGAAGATTTAAATAACTTAAAACAAGTAAATGAATTCCAAAAACAGCAATTAATAGTAAAATTAACTTAAAGCAAAAGACAAAAATTGGATTAATCGTATTTATCATTAATATTTTTTAATTGCGCTAAAACACTCCAAATTGAAGCACCCAAGGCAAATAATGTAAGTATAATTGTAAAAGTTTTGTTATGTGTTTCGAAATAAGAATCTAGCCACTTTCCAAAATAAACACCTAAATAGATAGTTATACCCATTTGCATGGCTACACCTGTTAATTGCAAATATTTATTAAGCTGTTTTTTCTTTTTTGGATTGTCCATTTTTAAGTTCTTTAACAGTCCCTTTCATTGCACAAGTTGCATTGAACTCTGCACCTGGCTCAACAGATAATTTCCCAATAATTACATCGCCAGATATTTTTGCTGTAGCTTTTAAAGATAAAACACTATGAACTAATAATTCTCCCGAGAAATTACCTTCAATATCTGCATTGCTACATTCTACTTTTCCACTAACAGAACCAGAACTACCAATTATAACTCTTCCATTAGTTTTTATTGTACCTTTAACTTTACCATCAATTCTAAAATCTCCTTCAGAAATTACATCTCCAACTATTGATGTATTTTTTCCAATTATATTTCGCTCTGAAACTCCTGATTGCTTTTCTTTTTTTTCTGAAAACATGATTATTGAATTATTATGGGTTATTATATTTTTGATTTTATGGTTTCAACTACTTCTAATGCTTTTTTTCCTTCCTCTGTATTTGGGTAATTTGTTGCTACAAAGTTTAAGGCTACTTCAAAAGCTTCAATTCCTTCTTTTTTACCAATTGTATATGCTTTTAACAATTCAAATTTAGGAACAATAGCGTGACCCTCATATTTGGTTATTGCTAAAGTTGCTTTTTCTAAAACAGTATCAAATTTATTCTCTTTATAATCATAAAAAACCAATGCATATTCACTTTCAGGAGAACTTTCTAAATCTTGAGTTAAAACCGAATTCGGATCTAAAATATTTTTTGCGTACAACGATTCCGGATGGTTAACAGTAATATCTTTTTTTAAAACAATTGCTCTTGTATTATTTTGAGCTTCATACATTTTATATAAATGATATTTTGCAGGAACTTCAACTTTCTCATTTGGCTCAAACAATAGTAAATTTTCTAATTTGTCAATAGCTAAATCATATTCGTTAAATTGCTCTTTATAAATAACTCCTAGCTTGTAATAAGCATTATTTCGTTCTTGTTTTAAACTATCAATTACAGGTTTTTCTGAAGGAATACGCTCTAAATAATAATTAAGATCGTACATTTTAGAAATATCAATTTCAGCTATACCAACTTCTGCAGCAACATTATTTCCTTGAAAATTTAGTTGTGTTTTATCGCTTAACCTCCAATTTTCTTCTAACGGACGAGTTCCCCAAACGTTTCTGAATTCTTGTTCTCCAAAACCAAGTGTCTGCGTATTATAAAAATACCATTTACCTGTACTCTTACCGTTGTTACTACTTAAACCTAAATTTTTAAAAAATCCACTACCTGTAGTTGTTACTTTTTGATTTTTCTCATCTTCAGCTTCTAATTTTTTTATATAATTACTAAAAAATTCTGTTTGATCTTCAATACTCATTGCTGAAATAGTTAAAATACTATCGTTAGTTTTTGCTATATTTTCATATAAAATAACGTCGTTTAGGTTATTTCTTTTTCTAGTTAAACTTCTAATCCTTTTTGAATTTTCTGAAGTTGTAATACCCAAAATACTATCGTAATAAGCGCCTGCAACAGCAAATTTAGCCTTATCAAAATAATAATTTCCAGCAGCTTCATACGTTAATTCTCTTTGGTAATTTGATGTTTCACTCGCTTCTAAAGATTTTTTAAAATATGTAATTGCTTCCTCAGAGTTGTTAGATTTTTCAATAACACCTAGTTGATAGTAAATTTCGTCTAAATAAGGTTTGTTATAGGTGTTTTTTACCATTTTTTGAAGTGCTTCAATTGCAGCTGCAGCATCTTTTTTGGTAACAAAATTTTTAGCCTTTTCTATTTGAGCCCTTGCTTGGTATTTTCTAGGTGCTCTATTAAATTTTATAATGTTTGTAAATGCTATATTTGAAGAATCTATTAAACCTTTCTCTTTATACATTTGACCAATAATATAAAGATTACGAGCGGTTTGCTCGGCATTTTTAGTAGACAATTGTGGCTTAATTACATTTGTTTTCTTTTGAGTAATCATTGCTTTTGCAATAACTTTATTTTTATTGGTAATTAAAACGCCTTTATTTAAGTGATACAAAGCAAGGTCTAAACTATCTATACTCATATAAGCCATTGCTAAAGCTGTATGCGCATCTTCAAAAATCTTTTGCTTTATAGTTGGATCTTCTAATAACTCTTTTAAATTATCAATAGCTTGTTCTTCGTTTCTTAATCTAATTTGAGTTTTTGCATGCCAAATTTTAGTTTCGTTTATTAAATTAGCTCTCGGATAATTGCTAATTACGTAATTAAATGCTTCTAAGGCAGGCACAAACCTTTTAGAATAATACCTAGCTTTTCCTAACAACAAATAAGCATCGTCTATTTGCTTATTTCTTTCTTGACGTGCAATAAGCATCGAGTGCTTTTGTATGGCTTTTACTGCTTTTTCTTCTGCTCTTTCAAATTCTTTTGGAGCATTTTCTTCAAGTGTAACACCTGGAATTATCAATTCATCAACTTCCAGCGGCTCAACGGGTAGGCGCTCCCAAAAATTATCTTCGTAATTAGCATTTAATTGCTCTAAGCCAACTCTAAGTGCCTCATGTCCATTATAAAGAATATTGTACTTAGTATTAAGTGCATGAAAATTTCTGTTTAAAAATGCATCTTTTTTGGTTGAGCAACCAACAACAATAAGCACTAAAATTATGCTAATAAATATTTTATTAATGTTATTCAAAAGAGTTCTGTTTTACGTTTCCTTTAACTAAATACCTTGTTTAATATTGTAATAGGATTGTAAAAATACAAAAAACAATGAATTTAATTTGATTACACCGAAAAATAAGACTCTAACTCTTTTAATGTTTCTTCAGAAGTTTTAATATCTTTTACAACAACTCCTTTGTCTAATACAACTATACGTTCACAAACTTCGGTAACGTGCCCTAAATCGTGACTAGAAATCAACACTGTTGCATTGCTATTTATGGTTAGATCTTTTAATAATTTTTTAAGCCTAATTTGTGTTGTTGGATCTAAATTTGCAAAAGGTTCATCTAAAATAATAACTTCTGGACTTCCAATTAGAGCAGCTATAATTCCTACCTTTTTTTGATTTCCTTTCGATAAATCTCTTAAATATTTTTTTCCTCCTAAAATTTCTCCATTAAAAATTTCTTCAAATTGACTTAAAAAAGTATCGATATCAGCTTTGTTTAAACCTCTTAACTCTCCTATAAAATAGAAGTATTCTTCAGGTGTTAAATAACCTATTAAAAAACTTTCATCTATAAAAGCTGCTGTAAAAGGTTTCCAATCTTCACTTACATTTACTTGAATTTGATTGTTTTTTATATGACCTGTTGTTGGCTTTATTAAATCTAGCAATAAATTAAAATAAGTGGTTTTACCTGCTCCATTATTACCTACCAAACCAAAAGATTGCCCTTTTGGAATTTCTAAAGCATCTATAGTTAAAACCGTATTTTCTCCGTATTTTTTTGAAAGTTCGCTTGTTATAATCATTTTTAAATCTTCTTAAATTTTATTTTTCGCTAAAGGCAGCAACTGTTTTGTATTTTCCTGTTTGGTAAATGTTTTCAATTTTAGTTAAGAAAAAGTTTTTAAAAACAATTCCTAAAACACCACTTAAACCAAGCACTATAATTCCGGTTTCGTAATTCACTAACTTATAAGGTATGTAAAATAACAACATTGGTAACAGCATTTTTGGTAATGCAATTAACATTTGTGTTGGATTAAATCCGTTTGTATTTCCAAATGCTTTTGCTTTTACATTTAACTCTACAGGAACTCTATTTAATGCACCTCCAAATAAAGTTATAAACGAATTAAGTCCAATATTAAATAATGTTGCAGCGGCAATCATAGCATAAATTTTCCAACCAAAATATATATAAGGCGTGCTTAATACAAACGAAATTGCAACACCAACTATCATTAAATACCATTTAGATTCTAAATACTTTTTATACGGAATATTTTGACTCATTAGCATTTTATAATATTCGCTATCCCAAGACGGTACTAGCTGTCCAAATGTTAATAAAAAACCACCTGTTACAAATATAGATGCAAATGCTATCCAAGCTGGCGAATCGCTATACATTTTATTTGTGTAAAAAATTAATCCGTAAAATAAGAATAAAAAAGACATCATTAATACTTGTTTCGGACGTGCATTTCTCCAAATAAGCTTCACATCATTTTTTAAAAAAATTGCAACACTTCCAAAACGATCCATCCACGATAAATCTACTTCACTTGCTTCTTCTATTTTTTTTGTAACAGCATCATCTAAATAAAATCCTTTTCGTATAAAATTAAAATTAATGCGGTACAGCACAAATACTAAAACAAGTGGTATAATAGCCAACACAGGATTGTTATACAATGCATTAAAAGCTACACCTATTGGCTCTGAAACTTTAAAAATATTAAAAAACTCCAAACCAATTAAAGCAGCAAAAACTGTAAGCAACACATAAAAAACCGTATTGCTTTTATTAATTAAAAAGTTTATAAAATTATTTGAAAACACTAAACACACCACTGCAAAAAACCAACATAATACATTTAAAACCGGATAACCTTTTACTAATAATACAATACTAAAAGGAATAAAAATAAAGAGCGGTATAAAGTTAAAAAATGAAATTGCTGTCTTCCTCAACAAATAATTTATAACGGCATCTCGTTTTACAGGAATAATCATTAATGGTTTTACATTCATCACTGGTAATTGCTGCATAAAAAACCGAAGTGCCAAATCAAAAATAAACCAATAAATTAAAAAGTTATTTACCGTAATAATTGGATCTATTTCTGGCATTGTTTTCTCTAAAATAAAAAAGAGCCCAACCCCTAAAAGTAAGGCAGCTCCTCCAAAATAAATTACAGCCAAGGCAAGTAAAATTTTTATTCCAATACCTTTTTTGAAGTATGATGAACGGGAAAATTGTTTCCATTCAAAATTTAAAAATTGTTTAATCATTTGGGTAGTTTTTGTGACTTTATGGTTAATAAGTATATTTTTTATACAATTTGTTACAGGTAAATTTACACGATTTTATATTCTGGATACGTTTCTATTAATAATTCTTCTGCTTTTTTTGGTAAAACAACAACACTAATATACACGTAAACAACCATTATTGTAAAAATAGCAGCATAAAAAATTGCCCAATATACATTATAAACATCTGGACTTGCTATATTAATAATATTAAACAGATTTACACCTAACATTCCGCCGCCTAAAAATAAGCCTCTAAAAATAATATCTTCTAACAACCATTTTTTACCACTTAATTTTTGTCTTTTTTTTACTTTTTTAAGTAATAGAATATGTTTTACCAAACCAAAAACAACTACCACGGCTAAAACTGAAAGCGCAAATGTATCTCCATACTGAATTAAACCTCTGTAGAAAAAATAAAAAAAGGTAATAGTTGCTATAATTTTTGGCAATCTAAACCACTCTTTAGCATGGAGCCATAATATTTTCATGTACTTTTTACTCAATGCTCCTTGTCTAGCTCCATACACATCCATAAAACCAAAAACACCAAATTTTTTGAATGAAATAGTTCTAGCTTCTTCAAAAGAAAGACTTGGTTTTTCTTGCCAAATTTGTTCAATATCGTTTGCTAAATGGTCAACTAACTCGGTTTGCATATCGTAATGTTCTACGTAATGTTGACGGGTAAATTTGTAGAGTTCTTGTATTTGTTCTGAGGTGAGTTTCATTGCAACTGATATTTTTTATAGTTTGAAACTACTTTTAAATGGTTTTTGTAAAAATATCTAGCACCTAAAAAAGTTAAAAAAAATACAAATAGCATTGCGAACATTATTAAATTAAATTTACCATCTCTAGTAATGTAGCTATCATTTATATATGGTATAAAAATTAATACAGAAAATAAATTTGGCATGATTTGTTTCTGAAATAGATAACTATAAGAAGTCTTTATTTTTTCCAATCGTATTTTAACATACAAAAAAAGGATACTTACACAATATAAAATAAGCACGAAAGAAATTAAATTGAAAATTAGACTTTTATATTTTTCTACTGAGTACTCAAACGAATAATTTAAAATAGTACCTATCGCTATAAATAAAAGTAAAAGTAAAAATGCTTTTATAAATAAAGGTTTATAAATTTCTATACATTTATTAATTAGTAATTTAGGACCATTATTTCTCCATCCTAACCATAAACTAGTTGTGTTTTTAAAATTTCCATTCCATTTTGTTTTTACTTTTTCAAAAGCATTGTTAAATGAAATTTCATTTTCAGCTATTTCACTTTCAATAGCTGTAGAAATATGATCCAACACTTCTAAATGTAAATCAATATATTCAACATCTTTGTTATTTAAATAAGCTTCTACTTCCTTTATTTGTTCTTTGTTAAGTTTCATATCAGGAATTTTATTCTAAACTAAATTTAGGATTTACAATAGTTTGCATGGTTCTTAAAAAATCTTCCATTTCAGCCAACCTACTTACGGTTTCTTTAGTTCCGTTTTCAGTTAACTTATAATATTTTCGTAATCGATTGTCAACTTTTGCAACTTCAACATCTAACAAACCTTCAGCTTCTAATTTATGAAGCGCAGGATATAAGGCTCCTTCAGTAATTGAAAGCTCCCCTTTGGTTAATTCCTTTACTTTTTGCGTAATTTCGTAACCATACATTTTATCCTTTTCTTCCAATAATTTTAAAATAATGGTTTGTAAAGAACCTTTATATAATTTTTGATTTCCCATTTATGTTGGTTTAAAAGTTTAATCGTTTATTTGTGTAATAGGTAGTTGTTTTTTAATTATCAGCACTGCGTATTCTGATAATGAATCTGAATAAAGGTTTTATTTAAGCTCTATACAATTTTAAATTTGGCATTTGGCTCATTTTAATTCACTCTAACACTTAAAAAAACATCCACCAATAAAATTTATCTGTGACGATTCATCACAAATATATACATAATTTTCTTATGTATAACTTTCTTAGGTATTAATTTTAACAAAAATTTATTTTTAGATTAACTACTTTTGTAAACTTATAAAAATGATTATGTCGAAATTTTACACGCTTACTATAAAAGAAATCAAAAAAGAAACTAAAAACGCGGTTTCTATTGTATTTGATATTCCTACCGAATTAAAAAACGAATTTACCTTTACTGCAGGTCAGTATCTCAATATTAAAAAAGAATTGAATGGTGAAGAATTACGCCGTGCATATTCTATCTGTTCCGCACCAAATAGTAACGAATTAAGAGTTGCTGTAAAAGCCGTTGACAATGGTACATTTTCTGTTTTTTCCAATACCATTTTAAAAGAAGGCGACACCTTAGATGTTCAAAAACCAGAAGGCAAGTTTATTTTAAAAACTAGTAAAAGTAACACTAAAAATTATTTAGCTATTGCTGCAGGAAGCGGAATTACTCCAATTATGGCAATGTTAAAAGCAGTATTAACTGAAGAACCTAATAGTACTTTTACACTTATTTACGGAAACAAAACAGTTACTGAAACTATTTTTAAAACTGAAATTGACAACTTACATAACAGTTTTCCAGATCGGTTAAATTTACAATATGTGTACAGCCAAGAAGAACAAGAAAATTCTTTATTTGGTAGAATTGACAAAGGAAACATTAATTATATTGTTAAAAATAAATTAAAAAACACAACATTTAACAATGCTTTTTTATGCGGACCAGAAGCTATGATTCAGGTAGCTACTGATACACTAATTGAAAACAATATTGATAAAAATAATATTCATTTCGAATTATTTTCAACACCTACAACTTCCGAAGAAAAAGTTTCGAAAAATATTGAAGGAACTTCTGAAATTACTATAATTGTTGACGATGAAGAAACTACTTTTAATATGGATGCTAAAACAACCATTTTAAATGCTGCTTTAGAGCAAGGTTTAGATGCTCCTTACTCTTGCCAAGGTGGAATTTGTAGTAGTTGCTTAGGAAAAGTAACTAAAGGAACAGCAAAAATGGCTAAAAACTCTATTTTATCGGATAGTGAAATTGAAGAAGGTTTAATTTTAACCTGCCAAGCACACCCAACTTCACAAAAAATTACTGTTGATTATGATGATGTTTAATATTTATAGTAAATTGGATTTTATTAAACAATTACTATGACATTTAACGAAATTAAAGAAGCAATATTTATTGGCTTTTTTTTAGCCTTTATGATTGGACCTGTCTTTTTTATGCTAATTCAAACTAGTATTATTAAAGGAGCTCGTGCTGCTATTGCTTTTGACTTAGGTGTAATTTTAGGTGACATAACCTTTATTTTAATTGCTTATTTTGGTAGTAAAAGTCTTTTAGAAAGCATTAAAGATGATCCTCGCCTTTTTTATATTGGTGGTTTAATTTTACTAATTTATGGTATAATTAGTTTTTTAGATAAAAGTCAAAAACGAATTGTACAAGATGAAACTTTGGTACTTCCTGAAAAAACAAATTATATAAGACTTTTTGCAAAAGGCTTTTTATTAAACTTTATAAATATTGGTGTTTTAGCATTTTGGCTAGGAATGATTGTTGTTGTAGGCTCTAACTTACAAATGAATCCTGGAAAAATATTCAATTACTTTTCGGTTATATTATTAAGTTATTTTATTACAGATATTGGTAAAATAACACTTGCAAAACAACTTAAAAAATACTTAACACCCGCAGTTACGTATAAAATAAAACGCGCTATGGGAATAATTTTAATGATTTTCGGTATCGTCTTAATTTTAAAAGGTTTTCTTCCTCAAGAACGCTTAAATCTAAAAAATGTAATTGATAATGTTGAAAAATCAAATTAAAGTAACCAATTAACACTTTTTAAAACTTGAACTCAAGACAAACACAAGCAAAAATTTTACGAAACTTTAGAAAAGCACACAGAGCTACTGGTGCTTTACTTTTTATCTTCTTTTTTATAATTGCTATAACCGGAATTTTACTTGGCTGGAAAAGTCATAGTAATAACTTAATTACACCACAATCTCACAAAGGTACTTCAAGTAATTTACAAGAATGGCTTCCTGTAGATTTTTTACATAAAAAAGCACTCGCTGTTCTTAAAGATTCTATTGCACCCAATTTATCTACAGAACTAGATAGAATTGACATTCGAAAAAATAAAGGAATGGTAAAATTTATTTTTGAAAAACACACTTGGGAAATTCAATTAGATGGTGTGACTGGCACTGTTTTAAATATAGGTAAAAGACATTCCGATTTTATTGAAAATTTACACGACGGAACAATTTTAGACAATTGGTTCTCCACTCCTTCAAAAATTTTTAGAGTAATTTACACCTCAATACTAGGCCTAGCGCTATTACTTTTTACAATAACTGGCTTTTGGTTATGGTATGGACCTAAAAGATTAAAAAAACATCGAAAAAAAAGAGCTTCGTAAATAAAACAAAACTTTAATTATCCTACCTACACAGGCAAGTAACCATAACTCTTTAAAAATAAATAACAGCTAAGGTTGGTTTTTTCACCAATAATTAAACACTTTTATAAGTAAAAAAATAAGCCGTTTTGTCCTTATACAAACGCGGACGAATATCCAAAACTCAGCTAAAATAGATTCCTATTTTTCACAGGAATGACACTATATATTGTGCTAAAATTCAAAAAAATATAAGTTTTCTAAATTAAAAAGCTGTGTTTTATGCTGTCATACCTGCGCAGGCAGGTATCCATACTCGGTAAAAATAGATTCCTGTCTTCACAGGAATGACACTCGAGTTTAAGTGAACAATATTTAACACTTATACAAATAAAAGAAATGTCTAAATTGAAAAAAATTTACACTTATTAAACACGCAAAACCAGTAACTAGCAACTAAAAACTACTAATTCTCTTCTAACTTAGAAGAAAGCTCAAACCAACGCTCCTCTTTAGCATCAATTTCAGTTGCTAATTCTTGGAGTTTAATTGATAGTTCATTAATTTCTTCACCTGAAAGCGAACCATCTAAAAACTTAGCTTCAATCGAAATTTTTTCTTTATTTAACTTCTCTATTTCACCTTCAATACCATCAAATTCCTTTTTTTCTTTATACGTTAGCTTTGCTTTTGTAGTAGTTTTAACAGCAACAACAGGTTCATTTTTTTTAACTACAGGAGCTTCTTCTTTAGGCTTAGAATCTTCATAAGCTCTAAAATCTGAATAATTACCAGGAAAATCTTCAACAACACCATTACCTCTAAACACAAATAAATGATCTACAATTTTATCCATAAAATAACGGTCATGCGAAACCACTAATAAACAACCTGGAAAATCTAGTAAAAAGTTTTCCAACACATTTAGCGTTATAATATCTAGATCGTTAGTAGGCTCATCTAAAATTAAAAAGTTTGGATTCTGAATTAAAACAGTACATAGAAACAAACGTTTACGTTCTCCTCCACTTAATTTTTCAACAAAATCGTACTGGCGTTTTCTACTAAATAAAAAACGCTCTAACAACTGTCCTGCTGAAATAATTCCACCTTTTTTTAATGGAATATAATCTCCAAATTCCTTAATAACTTCAATTACTTTTTGACCTGGTTTAATTACAATTCCATCTTGTGTATAGTATCCAAATTTTATAGTTTCTCCAATAACAACCTTACCACTATCCGTAGGAATTTCTCCGGTAATAACATTTAAGAAACTAGATTTTCCCGTCCCATTTTTACCAATAATTCCAATACGTTCACCACGTAAAAAATTGTAATCAAATTTGTCTAAAATTTTTAAATCTCCAAACGATTTAGAAATATTATGAAGCTCTAAAATTTTAGTTCCCATACGCTCCATATCAATATCTAACTGTACTTTGTGGTCGTTTCTACGTTTAGATGCAGCTTCTTTAATTACATAAAAATCATCAATTCTACTTTTACTTTTAGTAGTACGGGCTTTTGGTTGCCTACGCATCCAATCAAGTTCTTTTTTAAATAAGTTTTTAGCTTTATCTACTGTAGCTTGTTCAATTTCTATACGTTCTTCTTTTTTTTGCAAATAGTTAGAATAATTGCCTTTATAAGTATAAAAACCACCATTATCTAACTCCACAATTTCGTTACAAACACGTTCTAAAAAAAAGCGGTCGTGTGTAACCATAAATAAGGTAATTTTTTCTTTTTCAAAATAACTTTCAAGCCATTCAATCATTTCTAAATCTAAATGGTTGGTTGGCTCATCTAAAATTAATAAATCTGGTTTATGAATTAAAATTAAAGCCAAAGACAAACGCTTACGTTGCCCTCCGGAAAGATCACCTACTTTTTTGGTTAAATCGTCTAATTTTAATTTAGAAAGTATTTGTTTAAACTGTGTTTCAAAATCCCAAGCATTTAAACGTTCCATTTTTTCAAAAGCTCTTTGATACTCATTTACGTCATCCGGATTTTGTAAAGCATGCTCATATTCCTCAATAATTTTCAAAGTCTCATTATCCGAATCAAAAATAGTTTGCTCAATAGTTAAAGCTTCATTTAAATGATCTTCTTGCGACAAATATTCAATATTTAAACCCTTTCTAGAAATTACCTGCCCAGTATCGGAGCTATCTAAACCTGCAATTATATTTAGCATCGACGTTTTACCGGTACCATTTTTTGCAATAAAAGCAATTTTCTGATCTTTATTAATTCCAAAAGAAATGTTTTCAAAAAGTGTTAATTCTCCAAACGATTTCGATATATTTTCAACTGACAAGTAATTCATTAACCACGTATTTTAACGCAAAATTACGCAAAATAAATACCGAAAACTACAAATATTATATTTTGGGCGTTCCCTTTCAGGTCGGGCTGTTCGTTTCAAGTCCTCGCTATCGCTGTGGGCTTTCCGCTGCCATCCCTAACGCAATAATTAAAACTAAACACAAACAATTGATTTTAAAATTGAAAAAAATCAACTTTATATCACCTTAATAAATTGTATATTGCACTTTTATATGATTTTAAAGAAAATACATACTATATTTTTAGTTGGAATTGTGCTCTTTTCTGGTTTTTCATACGCTCAAAACACACAAAACCCCGAAGTTGAAAATTTAAAATTTCAGGAATACTTTTTTGAAGCATTAAAAGAAACTAGCACAAATAATTATTCAAAAGCTATTGAAAGCCTAGAGAAATGCAACTTAATTGATAGCGAAAATATGGCTGTTGATTTTGAATTTTCTAAGAATTATTTATTGCTAAAAAAATATTACGAGGCGGAAATATATATTAATCGTGCATTAACAAAAGAACCAAAAAACAGCTATTTATTAAAACATAAAGTTGCAATACTTAAAGCACAAAATAATTATACAGATGCCGTTGAAATTCAAAAGGAACTTGTAAAAATAAAGCCTTTTTATACCGACGAGCTAGTTTTGCTATATATTCAAAATAAAGAATTTAAAAAAGCAGAAGATTTAATTACAGAAATTGAAAATAAAGCACTTACCACATTAAAAGTAAAAAGACTTAAAACCTATTTAATCAACAGAAAAAAATTAGTAGAACAAAGGGATAGAATTACTGAAAATTTCCCTAAAAGTACAGATATTGAAAGTTTAAAAGCTTCTTATAAAAAAAATCAGAACTTTAAAACACTACTTCAAATTTTAAGTTACGAACTAGAGCACAATCATTTTGAAATGTTAGAGGCAGATAGTAAAAATGCATTGGAATTATATCCTACTCAACCAGTACTATATCAATTAAATGGTTACGCACTTAATAAACTTAAAAAATATAATGAAGCAATTGACGTTTTAACAATTGGCATTGATTTTGTGATTGACAACAATGAAATGGAAGTAAACTTCTACAATCAGTTAATAATAAGCTACCAAGGCTTAAATAACACTAAAGAAGTTTTAAAATACAAACAAAAAATAGACCGTTTAAAACAGGTAAATTAAATGAAACAGTTTTCTAAAATAGTATTAATCTTTTTATTAATTTTCACATCGTGTAAATCTAATAAAAGTACTGTTGATGCTAACATCAAAAATATTTCAACAAAAAAAATTATAAATAACCATTACAGTTCTAATTTTGACCAAAAAACAGTAGATGCAAAAATAAATGCTAAATTTAAAGATGATAAAACATCGGTAAGTTTCAGTATTAAATTGCGTTTAGAAAAAGATAAAACTATCTGGATGAGTGCAACGAAATTTGGTTTTCCTGTAGCAAAAGTAATGATAACACCTAACAGAGTTCTTTATTACGAAAAAATGAAAAAAACTTTTTTTGATGGAGATTTCTCTTTATTAAGTGAATGGCTTGGAACAGAATTAGATTATGAAAAAGTTCAAAACATTTTACTAGGACAAGCGGTTTTAAATCTAAAAAAAGGCAAATACAACTCAACAGTAACTAATAAATTATACCAATTACAACCTAAAAAAGATATAGAATTATTTGGTATTTTATTCTTTTTAAATTCAGATAATTTTAAAATAAATAAACAAGAAATTAGCAATAAAGAAAAACAACAGTTATTAACGGTTTCTTACCCAGATTATAATAAAATTAAAGGAGAACAGTTTCCGAAAAATATTAATATTAAAGCTGTAGATCATAAAAAATTAACAACCATAGATATTGAATACCGTACCGTTGAGTTTAATGAAGATTTAACTTTTCCGTTTTCAATACCAAATGGTTACAAAGAAATTAGTTTAAAATAATGCAATTTAAATTAAAGTACATTTTACTGCTTTTAATAGTATCTATTAGTATAAATAGTACTGCTCAAAAATCTAAACGACAAGTACTAGAGGCACGACGTGTGCAACTTCAAAAAGATCAAATATACATTAATGCGCTACTGTCTAACACAATAAGAACAGAAAAAAATGTATTAAATCAATTAAACGATCTTAAAGCTAAAATTAAAACAAGGCAAGAATTAATTAAGGCAATAGAAAATGAATCTAAAGAACTTAGCAACGAAATTTATACAAATCAACTTGAAATAAATAAAAATAAAAGAGCTTTAGAAGCCCTAAAAAAGGACTATGGCGAAATGATTTATAGTTCTTACAAAAGTAAGTCTCAAAATAGTAGAATTATGTTTTTATTATCTTCAGAAAATTTTTTCCAAGGCTATAAACGCTTTCAGTATATGAAACAATATACGGCTTTTAGAAAAAAACAAGGTGATGAGATTCATAAAAAAACTTCAGAATTACAAGCTTTAACAGACTCTTTACAAGTTAAAAAAGATCAAAAGAAAGCACTTTTAGATATACAAAAGCAAGAGCATTCTGTAATTGAAAAAGAAAAAAAGGAGCAAGAAGCTTTATTAGCTAAAGTAAAAAAGAAAGAAAACACCTATAAAAAACAAATTAAACAATTTCAAAAAGAAGAAAGCAGAGTTGCCAGTCAAATAGATAAGCTTATTAGAGCTGCAATTGCCGCATCTAACAAAAAATCTGGAGCTACTAAAACTACAACTACTTCTAAAAGCGCAACTTCATTTGCTTTAACTCCTGCTGCAAAAGAATTAAATTCAAAATTTAAATTAAATAAAGGTAAATTAGATTGGCCAGTAGAAAGAGGTTATGTTTCTACATTCTATGGCAAGCAACCTCACCCAATTGTAAAAACTACTACTATACAAAGTAATGGAGTTAGAATTACAACAGAAAAAGGCAGTAAAGCACGCGCTGTTTTTGATGGTACAGTATTAGCGGTTCAAGTAACATCTGGGAATAAAAAAGCTGTCTTAATTCAACACGGTAATTATATAACTGTATATAAAAATTTAGAAAACACCTTTGTAAAATCTGGTGACAATGTAAAAACCAAACAAGAAATTGGTACTATTTTTACCGATAAAATTACTGGAAAAACCATTTTAGGATTTGAATTTTGGAACAATACCCATAAAGAAAATCCAAGACCTTGGATTTACAAAATGTAACTTGCTTTTATAATTAACAAAGTAAATATAAACGCGTTTAAACCGAGTTATAGCCAGTAAATAATCTCCAATTTTATAAATCTCGAAATAAGAAATTTAAATATGTATTTTCTTATATTATTTTTATTTCAACCACCAATGTGAAAATGGAAAATCTTCTCCATTTAAAACAATTGCCTCTCCCAGTTTTGGGGTACTTATTTGTACATTTAATTCAGCTGCTTTTTTTGTTGCTCTAATAATTGGATCGTTCCAGGCGTGTAGTGCTAATTTAAAAGCACCCCAGTGAATTGGCATAATTAAATCTGCTTTTACATCAATAGAAGCCAAAATTGTTTCTTCTGGAGTCATATGTATATGTGCCCATTGTTCGTTATATTGCCCACATTCCATCATTGCAAAATCAAAAGGCCCATATTTTTCACCTATTTCTTTAAAGTGCTTTCCATAACCTCTATCTCCACTAAAATAAATACTAGAATTTTTAGATTTTAACACCCAAGAACTCCATAATGTATTGTTTCTTGTAAAACCTCTTCCCGAAAAATGACGAGCAGGCGTAGCTACAAATTCAATCCCATTTAAATTTTTACTCTCCCACCAATCGAATTCAGTAATTTTAGATGCAGCTACTCCCCATGCTGTTAAATGCGATTTTATACCCAAAGGAACATAAAATTGCTTTACTTTTAAATGCAATTTTTGAATAGATTCATAATCCAAATGATCGTAATGATCGTGTGAAATTAAGACCAAATCAATTTCTGGTAATTCTTCAATTGCAATTGGTAATTCTTTATTAAACCTAGCATTTCCCAATAATGGATGTGGTGCTGGCACTTCACCTAACATTGGATCTATAAAAATATTTAAGCCTTCCATTTCTACAAATAATGCAGAATGACCAAACCAAGTTATTCTAGGTTGTTTAGGTTTTTTATCAAAATATGTTTTAGATAATTTTTTTGAAAGTAATTCTTGTTCAGGAACTTTATTATCTCCATTGGTAAAAAATTTAGGAATGGTGCTTAATTTCATTCCAGTACTAGCCAACGTTAACTCTAAATTTTTAAATGTTCCATCTCCGTTATAATTAGGCGATTGTTCAATTTTAACTAGACTTTCTTTAGATGGTTTACCGCCAAACTGTGGACTTAAATTAACAAATAATACTACAAATACTATTATTAAAAGTATAATTCCGATAGTTCCTATCAACATTCTTTTTACTATTTTTTTTATCATTTTTAATGATAGCTATTGTATTAAATTAATTGGTTAAAATATTCAGTTTAACTTTTTATAAGCCTATTATTTTACTTCTTGCATTTTACGAATTTGTTTTAACAACATTTTTTTTGGAGTAAAAGGAATCATTGCCATCATTATTTTTTGCATAAATGTTAAACCAGAAATAACATCTAACTTACCTTTTAACATTGCATTATAACCATCTTTAGCAACACTACGAGCAGTAACTGTATTTTTAAACATATCCGTTTTATCCATTCCAGAAGTAGCACCAAACTCACTTTCTGTAGCACCCGGCATTAAATTAGTTACCGAAATATTAGTATCTTTTAATTCTTCTGTAAGTGCGTTACTAAAAAAAGTAACATACGCTTTAGTAGCAAAGTAAACGGCTTGTAGTGGACCAGGCATAAAACTAGCAGTAGAAGACGTATTTAATATTTTACCACTATTTTTTTGAAGAAAATCTTGAAGAAATAAATGTGTAAGCGCTGTTAATGAAGTCACATTTAAATTAATCATAGAGATTTGTCTATCTAAATCTAATTGATAAAATTTACCTAAGGCTCCAAAACCTGCATTATTTATTAAATAATCAATTTCAATACCTTGTTTTTTAACTTCGGAATAAATACTATTAGCTGCAGTTAAATCACTTAAATCTTTGGCAATTACAACAACTTTTATTCTGTATTTTTCTTCCAATTCTTGTTTAAGTTGAATTAATTTATGCTCATTTCTAGCAATAATTATTAAATCTCCACCTTTTGAAGCATGAAGTATTGCTAATTCTTTACCAATTCCTGTACTTGCTCCTGTAATTAATGCTACATTTTTCATTTTAAATAATTTATTTTGTCAATCGATTGATTATTCAGTCAATTATATAGTTAAATTTTTTTATGGTTTTAGATAGTTATAAAACATTTCCCAAGATTGTTCAACAAAAACTTGATTCGTTCTTTTTTCAGGAAATTGTTCTAAATAATTAACCATAGATACAATTAATCCGAACATAGATCCTATTAAAAAATTACTATCAGTATTTCTAATAAGCTTTTTATCAATATACTCTTGAATAAAATTATTAAATAGTTCATATTTTTCAATAATTTCTGGATGGTGTTTAACCCTTTCTGAACAACTTGTATTATCTAATTGTAATAAAAACTTAAACTCTATAGCATTATCTATTGCCCAGCTCCAAGAATTAGACCAGATTAAACGCAACTTTCCAAGATCTGATTTAATACTATGTATATCTTTAAAAATAGAATTTGAAAACTCTTTTTTTAAAGAAACATACAATTCATCAATTAAATCATCTTTGGTTTTAAAATAATGAAATAGAATTCCAGCACTAACTCCAGCTTCTTTTGAAATTGCTGATGTTGGTGTAGCATGCAAACCTCTTTCTACAAAAAGTTTAGTTGCTGCTTCTAACAATAATTCTCTTTTATCTTTCATTTATTGACTAATCACTCAACAAAAGTAACACATTTATTTTAAATAAAAAACAAATAAATATACGCTAATTTGTAAATTGTTAATTATGCCAATTTTTCCCCTGCCAATTATCTGAACTTTGAAGATTTTTATCAATTTTTGCTACAATTTCAAAGTTTTTAAGCCCACCCCATTTAGGTGCAATTAATAGGTCTTTTGGTGCTTCACTAATAAAACGTTCCACAACTATATCTGGTCTTAAATAAGTAATAAATTCTGAAATAAAAGCTATATAATCTTCCGCAGTAAACAAGTTAAAACTCTCAGGATTTCTTTTATATTGAACCGCCATTACCGAGTTTTTTACAATCTGTAAATGATGTAATTTTAAAGTTGAAATTGGTAATTTAGACAATTCCAACGCATGGTTCATTAATGCTTCTTTATTTTCACCAGGCAATCCTAAAATAATATGTGCTCCTAGATGAAAGCCTTTATTATTACATAAATTAAAAGTAGCTTTTGTTTCTTCAAAGGTATGACAACGATTTACCTTTAATAGCGTTGCTTCGTTGGTGCTTTCTACACCAAATTCTAGAGAAATAAAATACGATTTAGAAAGTTCATCTAAAAATTCAATAATTTCTTTTGAAATACAATCTGGACGTGTTCCAATAACCAAGCCAACAACTTTTGGAACACTTAAAGCTTCCAAATACAACTGTTTTAACGATTCAAAATCGGAATAGGTATTTGTATAAGCTTGAAAATATGCCAAAAATTTGTTGTTCTTCCCTTTTCTAGAAAAGAATTTTATACCTTGTTCTAATTGTGTTTTAACACTTTTTTGAGGTTCGCAATAATCTGGGTTAAAAGTATTATTATTGCAATATGTACAGCCACCAAAACCTTTTGTTCCGTCTCTGTTTGGACAAGAAAATCCAATATCTAATGAAATTTTTTGTACGCGTTCACCAAAATTTAATTTAATGAATGAGCTATAATCTAAATACCGTTTTCCTGTAATTTGCATAATTAACTGCAAAATTAAGAATTGTTATTTTTACAACACTTTATATGAAGAATTATTTAAAAATAAAACAACAATTACTTGAACACTGCTTTTACTTTGTTCAACAAAAAAGTACTGTTATTAGCCAAAGTATAGCTTCTAACAAAAACGATTTGTTTTCGGAAACAAAAAGCTCTGCTGGTGATAAACACGAAACCGGAAGAGCAATGATTCAGTTAGAAATGGAAAAAGCAAGTCAACAATTAGCTGAAATTACAGCTATGAATACAGTTTTAAACAAAGTTACTATTGACAAACCTACTAAAGTTATTTGCTTAGGAAGTCTTATTAAAACAACAAAAGGTACTTATTTTTTAGCAATTAGTGTAGGAAAAATCTTAATTGAAAATGTTGCTTATTTTATAATCTCGGCGCAATCTCCTATTGGAAAGCAGTTATTAGGACAAAAAGTTGGTGCAACACTAGCTTTTAACAATGCCGAAATTTTAGAGATTTTTTAAGAAATACATTCTTTCTGTCTAGAATTGCATCAAACAATTTTAACATTTGAGTTTCTTCTCCAAATGTTAAAATTGTAGATACAAATAATACTAGAAGTATTTTTCATTATTAATAAAATAAACTTTTAATAATAATATTGCTGTTTACTATTTATAAACAAGCATAAATACTACTTTAATTAAATTGCTTTTACAGGGCATCCAATTGCTTTAGTAAAAGTAACTTCTGGTGTTGTTCCTTTTTGAAGCGCCTGTATAGCGTTTTCAAGGTATTTTACTTTAACATTAGCCGCAGACCTAGCATTATCGTCTATTGTACCAATGTATTGTACTTTTTTATCGCTATCTAATAAAAATACGTGAGGTGTTCTAACGGCTCCATATTTTGGAAAAACATCATGGTTTTCATCAGCTAAATAAACAAAAGGAAATTTCTTTTCTGCTGCTCTTTTTTGCATTGATTCAAAATTTTCTTTCGCGTTATTTTCACTTACATTTGGGTTAATAGCTACTACAGCATATCCTTGTGAAACATATTTATTATGAAGCTCTATTAAACGATCTTCATACATTTTAGCAAACGGGCATTCATTACAAGTAAATACTACAATATATCCTTTTGCATTTTTAATATCTGCTAAAGAAAACATAGTACCGTCAACATTTTTAAGATTAAAGTCAGTAGCAACTTCACCTATTTTATAACCTCCAATTTCATCCAAAGTTTTAGTTTGTTCAGGACTGTGACCACCTTTTGGAGGTCCTTTACGCTCACCATTTTGTGGTGGTCCCTTTCTTTCTTGCGCGTTTGTATTTATAGTTGTTAAAAAACTACATAAAATTAAAATTACTATGAATGTTAAATTACTTTTCTTCATTTTTTTAGTTATTTATTGTGTTATTAATTTCAGTTTCTAAGTCTTCAATATTTTCAAAAGCACGTTCGTGAAAAGAGCGCTTATTTTTATTAAATATTATGGTAAATGGAATTGCACCAGACCAATTAGGGTCAATTTTATCTATCCAAGTATTTGCATCTGGATCGTCTAAAAGCACAACTTTTGATGTAATCCCTTTTTGTTCTAAAAATGGTTTAAGTTTTGTTTCAATATCTTCAGGAAAATCAAGACTCACAAAAATCATTTCTACATTTTCATTATTTTTTTCATACGCTTGAAAAATTGGTAACTCTTTTACGCAAGGAGCACACCACATAGCCCAAAAATTTACAATATGTATTTTTTCTGAATCTGTATATAATAAAGGCTCTAATTCAGAAAAGTTATAAACCGGTATGGTAGCGTTATTTAATGGTTGTTTTGCAACTATTTCTTTATTATCTGAAGTAAATCCAACAAAGAATAAAGAAATTAGTAGTAAAATAGTATTTTGCATTGTACGTATTATTTAATCTTTAGCTTATAGAATTCAGATTATTAATCTTATCAATTCTAATAAAACGTCCAACAAATCTAATATAATACCTTCTTATTAAAATGTTAAAATTTTTAAAATGAGTATATTACTACTATTTTTTTAAAAAATTATCTAATATTAAAGGTAAAAAAATCAATATAAAACATTAATAATCATAATAATAGAAGCTATCAATTGCGTACTAGCAAAAAGATATTTTAAATTTTTAGATTTTGACTCTAAAGCCATTTTAGCACCCAAAAAACCACCAATAACACCTCCTAAGGCTAAAGGTATCGCTAAATTAAAATCAAATATACCCGCACCAATATGCCCAAAAAATCCTGCTGCTGCAGAAATAGACACCAAGGTTGTAGAAGTTCCAACAGCCGTGTGCATTGGCACATTCATGCTTAATAACATTAATGGCACTAAAAAAGATCCTCCAGAAACGCCTACCATTCCTGACAAAAAACCAGTTAATAACACAATTGGAACGGTAACTAATAAATTTACTTTAAACACATCACCATTTGATGCTAACGAAACAACCCATTTAGTATTATTTTTAAGCTTTTGTTTTGGTTTTTTTAGCATTAATAAAGCTGCTATAAACATAAATACTGCAAAAATTACCTTAAGTACTTTTTCATTAAAAAACTGCCCATAAAATCCACCAGCCATTGCAGAAATAAATAATAAAACACCTAAAAAAAAGGTTAACTTCCAATGGTTCATTTTTTGTTTACTAAAAAGTATCGCAGCCATTAATGATGAGCACATTAAAATAAATTGTCCCGTTGAAGCAGATAAATTCATACTAATACCTGAAAATACCAATGCAAGAACATAAAAATTTCCACCACCTCTTCCTGTCATTGTCATTAAAAATGCAATTAACATTATAATAACTCCAAGTAACCAAATGCTCATTTATTTATTTTTTTTGATAACCTTAACTGCACAAGTCATAAAATCTAACACACAAGGAATAGCTAAACTATAATAAATATAATTTTTAACTTTTTCCCCTTTAATTATTCTGTGATTTTTTAGAATACTTAAATGTTTCGACATAGTAGATATATCAACACCTACCAATGCGGTAAGTTCCTTTACAGACATAGCCTCATCTTTTATTGTATGAATAATAAATAAGCGCGTTGGGTGTGCCAATGCTTTAAAAAGTTCTGCTTTCTCTAGAAATTTATTTTCTATATCTTTATTCACTAGTCTTGTTTTTTAGAACTTACTGTTTTATATTCGGCTAAATTCCATCCATTTATACCATCAGCTATAAATATAATTTTCCCTTTATATTCTAACTCTATAAGTTTTTCAATAATAATTCCACCTCTTTTATTGTTAGAGCAATACACTATAAACTCTTCTTTATCGATATAATTTTTTAATTCTATTGAAGACGATTCACTAAAAGCATCTATATTTACAGCTCCTTCAATATGCGTATCTGCAAACATTTCAGCACTTCTACCATCAATCATTATAGTATTTATTGTATCTCTACTAACAACTATTTCTAAAACATCTTTTGCCGCTATTTTTTCTATTGTTTGACCAATTGCATTTAAACCAAAAAGTAAACTGATTACTATGGAAGTATATTTTTTCATATTACTAACAAATTTTGTATTTGGCAAAATTACCAAATAGTTATTATAAATAAGAAAATAAATTATAAAATATATTGAGTAGTATTAAAACCACTAAAAAACAAAGAGGTAATTAAATATGATTTAGAAACTTAACGTATCATTAGCACTTTAAAATACATAATTTTATTAAATTTTTTACCAGCTTCCTCCTGCTCCACCACCAGAGAAACCTCCGCCGCCGAAACCTCCACCGAAGCCTCCGCCTCCAAATCCACCGCTAGATGATCCACCTCCAAAGCTTCCGCCTCCAAAACCGCCTCTTCCAACACGACTTAGTATAATTGCATTTAATATATCTGCAGCTGTAGAATTATCTTTAAAGCCACCGCTTCCATTACCTCCTCCTTTATTTTTTTTAGAAAAAATAATTAATAAGAAAACAATAAAAATTACAATAATAAAAATTGATGGAAACCCATCATTACCGCTTTCAGCAGGAGCTGTATTTTTATAAGTACCGTTTAACACTTCAAAAACAGCATAAGTTCCTTTGTCTAAACCACTATAATAATCACCTTTTTTAAACTCTGGTATAATTACATTTCTAATAATTGTACCAGTTGTACCTGCCGTTAATTTATGCTCTACACCATAGCCTGGAGAAATCCATATTTTACGTTCTTTATTTGCTAACAGAATAAAAACTCCATTATCTTCTTTAGCTTGACCTATTCCCCATTGATGAGCCCATTTTGGAGTTAAAATACCAATATCTTCCCCTTCAAGAGTTTCAATAGTTGCAATTACAATTTGCGTTGAAGTTGAATCGGAATAACTAATAAGCTTTTGTTCTAAAGTGCTTTTTTGTGAAGCCGATAATAGGTTTGCATAATCGTAAACACTTGTTTGTAATTCTGGTTTTTCAGGTATTGTAAATTGCCCAAATGCAACTTGAAAAAACAAAATTGCAGCAAAAAAAAGAGTGTATTTTTTTAACATGTTGTGTGTAAAAATCATTTATCCTTTAGAAATTTCGTCAGATAATTCGTTAATATCATTTTGCTGATAAGGAAAAAATTGTTTTAATTTTTCTCCAATTTCTATAATTGCTAATTGCAATCCTTTAGTAAAATCACCTTTTTTAAAATGTGTAAGCATTAAGGACAATTCTTCATCCCAAAAATTTGTTGGAACTAAGTTATTAATTCCTTCATCGCCTAGAATGGCAATTTTTTTACTTTCAACAGCTACGTAAATAAGTATGCCATTTCTTAGTTCTGTTTTATCCATTTCTAACAAATAAAAAACCTCCAATGCTCTATCCATTGGAGATTTTTCTGTAAATTTTTCTATATGAACACGTATTTCACCTGAAGTATTTTTTTCTGAAACTTGAATAGTATCAACTAAAACCTGTTCTTGCGCTGTTGTTAAAAAATCTTCAACTTTAGACATTATTCTTTTTTTCCGAAATCAAATTCTACATTAGGTGCTTTTTCTAAACCAGCTTCAGCTTCAAAATAAGGTTTTCCTTCAAAATCAAAAAATCCAGCTAATATATTGTTTGGAAACGTTTTAACATGATTATTAAATGGCTTAATAGCTTCATTAAAACGTGTACGTGCTGTTAAAATCTGATTTTCTGTACTTGCCAACTCGTCTTGTAATTTTAAGAAATTCTGATTTGCTTTTAAATCTGGATAACGTTCTACTGTAACCAATAAACTTTTTAAAGCACCACTTAAACCACCTTGTACTTGGTTAAATTGTGCTAACTGCTCTGGACTAATATTTGAAGGATCAATATTTACAGATGTAGCTTTTGCTCTAGCTTCAATAACTTGTGTTAAAGTCTCTTTTTCAAAATCTGCTGCACCTTGAACTGTTTTTACAAGATTTCCAATTAAATCTCCTCTACGCTGGTAAGCTGTTTCTACATTACCCCAACTTTCTGAAACATTTTCATTTAATTGTATTCCAGTATTGTAAAATCCTTTAACCCAAGAATAGCCTCCAAAAACTAGTAATGCTATTATAATTACAGGTATTAACCACTTTTTCATGTTTTGATGTTTTTTAATTTATACTTAATTAGTTGTTTTATTTGTTACAATGTTACTAAATTAATAAAAAATTTAAGAAATTTCTTTTTTAATATTAATCAATTCTGCTTTTATAGATTCTAATCTTAAAATAATATCATGATTCCCTTTTACAATTTTTGGTTGTTGTTTCATTTTAATTTTAGCGCCTTCTAAAGTAAACCCTTTCTCTTTAACTAAATGATATATTAATTGTAAATTTTTAAGATCTTCTGGAGTAAATAACCGATTGCCCTTATTGTTCTTTTTAGGTTTTAATATGTCAAATTCTTTTTCCCAAAAGCGAATATGCGAAGTATTTAAGCCAAATGCTTTTGCAACTTCACCTATTTTATAATAACGTTTTTCTGGTAAATCTATATACATTAATCAAGTGATTGTCCTTCTTTTTGAGCTTCTTTTTGCATTGCTTCAAATTCTTCAGGAGATAAATCTCCGTAATAGAAATTAATAGGGTTTATTTTTTTTCCATTTTTATGAATTTCATAATGTAAATGTGGTGCTTGAGAACGTCCTGTATTACCAACAAAACCAATTAAATCTCCACGTTTTACTTTTTGACCTTTTTTAACATTGTATTTACTGAGGTGTGCATACAAAGAAAGATAGCCAAAACCGTGGTTAATTCTAATATGTTTTCCGTACCCCGATGAGTTTTGATCAGCTCTAGTTACTGTACCATCTCCAGAGGCGTAAACTGGCGTTCCTCTTGGTGCTGTAAAATCCATTCCCCAATGCCTTTTACGCGCTTTTGTAAACGGGTCAGTTCTCCATCCATAACCAGAAGCCATACGTGTTAAATCTTCTTTTTTTACAGGTTGAATTGCTGGAATTGCAGCTAATAACTTCTCTTTATTTTCTGCTAATTTTACAATTTCATCTAACGATTTTGATTGTACATATAATTGTTTAGATAAAATATCCATGTTTTTAGTAACATCAATTATCATTTGAGAATTATCAAAACCTTCTAATGCTTTATATCTATTTACACCTCCAAAACCTGCCGTTCTTTGCTCTTCTGGTATTGGGTTAACTTCAAAATACAATCTATAAATATTATTATCTCTATCCTGAATTTCCTTTAATATTTTATCTAACTGAGCTATTTTTTTAGCGTGTAACTCCTCATTAAGCTTTACAAATTCTAATTCGCGCTTTAATTCTTTTTCTTTAGGAGATTCAAAAATTGGAGTAAATACAACAAAACCGAGTATCATAAACACAAAACCTCCAAGCAATGTAAGCAATATGCCCTTAATTTTTTGCCCTTTTTTAGGTTTTATCTTTTGATAAGATAAAGTATCAGAATCATAATAATATTTTACTTTCGCCATTGTGTATAATTTATCTTATTTTTGCATAACAAAACGCCATATTATTAAATTTTATTGCGGTGCAGATTTAACAAAATTACAAAATGTTTTACAAATTAGTTAAAGCACATGTAATTTAGCATATAATTAACATAGAAATTGTCTAGAATAATACCCTAAATACAATAAAAAATTAATGTATTTTATATTATTTGAAACCATAAAAAATAAGTAATATTTTACAAATGAAATCACAAGAAATCCGTCAACAGTTTTTAGACTTTTTTGCATCAAAAAAACACACCATTGTTCCCTCAGCTCCAATGGTTTTAAAAAACGATCCGACATTAATGTTTAATAATGCTGGAATGGTACCTTTTAAAGAATATTTTTTAGGTCAAAAAAACGCCGTAAATAAACGTGTTTCCGACTCGCAAAAATGTTTACGTGTTTCTGGAAAACATAACGATTTAGAAGAGGTAGGTAAAGATACATACCACCATACTATGTTTGAAATGCTAGGGAACTGGAGTTTTGGTGATTACTTTAAAAAAGAAGCTATAGAATGGGCTTGGGAATTTTTAGTAGATGTTTTAAAAATTGATAAAGATTGTTTGTATGTCTCTGTTTTTGAAGGTGCTGAAGAAGATGGATTAGAATTTGATCAGGAAGCTTACGATATTTGGAAACAACATATTAGCGAAGACCGTATTATAAACGGAAATAAAAAAGATAATTTCTGGGAAATGGGAGCGCAAGGACCTTGTGGACCTTGTTCTGAAATTCATGTTGATATCCGTTCTGCTGAAGAAAAAGCTAAAGTTTCTGGAAAAAGTTTAGTTAATATGGATCATCCACAGGTTGTAGAAATATGGAATTTAGTTTTTATGGAATTTAATCGTATGGCCGATGGTTCTTTAGAAAAATTACCTGCACAACATGTAGATACAGGAATGGGATTTGAGCGTTTATGTATGGTTTTACAAAATAAACAATCTAATTACGATACCGATGTTTTTACACCTCTTATTAGAGAAGTTGAAACAATAACTAACAACGATTATGGTAAAAATGAAGAAATAGATATTGCCATTCGTGTAATTTCAGACCACGTAAGAGCTGTTGCTTTTGCAATTGCAGACGGACAATTACCTTCTAACAATGGTGCTGGATATGTAATTAGACGTATTTTAAGAAGAGCCATTCGTTATGGATTTACTTTTTTAAATACCAAAGAACCTTTTATTTACAAATTAGTTAATACACTGAGCAAACAAATGGGGCCTTATTTCCCAGAGTTAATAGCTCAAAAACAATTAATAACCAATGTTATTAAAGAAGAAGAAAATTCATTCTTAAAAACTTTAGATCAAGGGTTGGTATTATTAGATGGAATTATAGCTAATACAAATGGAACTGAGGTTTCTGGTAAAAAAGCTTTTCAATTATACGATACTTATGGATTCCCAATAGATTTAACAGCCTTAATTCTTTCTGAAAAAGGAATGACTTTAAATGAAGAAGGTTTTAAAAGTGAATTGGAAAAACAAAAAAATAGATCTAGAGCTGCTGCTGCTGTAGAAACAGATGACTGGGTTGTTTTATACGAAGATGATGAAGTTGAATTTATTGGATATGATACTTTAAAAGCTAAAGTTAAAATTACCCGCTATCGTAAAGTTTCTTCTAAAAAAGATGGCGATTTATACCAGTTAGTATTTAACTTAACTCCTTTTTACCCTGAAGGAGGTGGACAAGTTGGAGACAAAGGTTATATAGAAGTAGATAATGGAAATGTAATTTATATTGTAAATACCAAAAAAGAAAACAATTTAATAATTCACTTCACTAAAAATCTACCAAAAGATCCAACTCAAACTTTTAACGTTACAGTAGATGAAAAACAACGTTTTAGAACTGCTTGTAACCATACAGCTACACATTTATTACACCAAGCACTACGAGAAGTTTTAGGTACTCACGTAGAACAAAAAGGCTCTGCAGTTCATTCAAAACATTTGCGTTTTGATTTTTCTCACTTTGCAAAATTAACTGTTGATGAATTGCGCGAAGTAGAGGATTTTGTAAATGCACGTATAGACAATAAAATTCCTTTACAAGAATTTAGAAATATTCCAATGGAAACCGCTCTTGATAAAGGAGCAATGGCTCTATTTGGCGAAAAATATGGAGATACAGTACGTGCCATTCAATTTGGTCAATCTGTAGAACTTTGTGGTGGTTGCCACGTTCAAAATACAAGCGATATTTGGCATTTTAAAATTACTTCAGAAAGTGCAATTGCTGCTGGTGTTAGACGTATTGAAGCTATTACTAGTGATGCCACAAAAGACTTTTATTTTGAAAACAACAGAGCATTTTTCGAAATAAAAGATTACTTAAAAGGCGCTAAAAATCCTTTAAAAACTATTATAGATTTACAAGAAGAAAATACAAGTCTTAAAAAACAAATTGAAAGCCTTTTAAAAGACAAAGCTAAAAACTTAAAAGGTGAATTAATTAACGAAGTTGAAGTTATAAATGACATTAACTTTTTAACTAAAAAAATAGATCTAGATCAAAATAGTATTAAAGATTTATGCTTTGATCTAGAAAAAAGCGTTGACAATTTATTTGTGTTATTTGGAACTGAAAAAGAAGGAAAAGCATTTTTAACTTGTTTTATTTCTAAAAATTTAGTCGCTGAAAGAGACTTAAATGCTGGTAAAGTTGTACGTGAATTAGGAAAATTAATTCAAGGTGGCGGTGGCGGACAGCCATTTTTTGCAACCGCTGGTGGTAGAAACCCTGAAGGAATTGAAAAAGCTTTAAGTGAAGTAAAAAAATATATTGTTTAAACACATAACATCACTCTAAACTTGATTCTCAGTGTCATAAAAAAACCTGAAATAAATTCTGCATGAAACTACATATACAATAAAGTTATGAATTTTAGAACCAACCTAGCACTTAAACCTGAGTATAATCAAGTAGATTATAATTCAGAAATATTGCTAATTGGTTCTTGCTTTTCAGAAAATATTAATAAAAAATTAGAGTATTATAAATTTAAAACTTTTAGCAATCCGTTTGGTATTTTATTCAATCCAAAAGCAATTGAAAATTTAATTACCAATGCTCTTAATTTAAAAACTTATACCGAAAAAGATATTTTTCAATTAAATGAACGTTGGCACTGCTTTGATGCGCATTCCGACTTAAGTAATTCAAACAAAAATGAGTTGCTTTCTAATTTAAACAATGCAATAAATAGTACTAATAAACAGTTAAAAGAAGCTTCACATTTAGTAATTACACTAGGAACTTCTTGGGTTTACAAACATATTGAAACCGAAACTTTTGTTGGAAATTGTCATAAAATACCTCAAAAAGAATTTTTAAAAAAACTGCTTTCTGTTGAAGAAATTACAGCTTTATTAAGTACTATTTGTACACTTGTACAAAGTGTAAATACTAAAATTAACATTATTTTTACGGTAAGTCCAGTAAGACATCTAAAAGATGGTTTTGTAGAAAATATGCAGAGTAAAGCACATTTATTAGCTGCAATTCATCAAATTATTGATAAACAAAAGCATTTATTCTATTTTCCTTCGTATGAAATTATGATGGACGATTTACGTGATTACCGCTTTTATAATAATGATATGCTTCATCCAAACGAAACTGCAATCACTTATATTTGGAAACAATTTCAACAAGTTTGGATTAACAATAAAACACAAACAATTCAAAAAGAGATTGATACTATTCAAAAAGGCTTGGCGCATAAACCATTTAACCCAACTTCAGAACAACATCAATTATTTTTAAAAAAACTGCAAAAAAAAATAGCTACAATAGAAAAACAATTGGCTATTAAATTTTAAAGTGTCTAGTCCTAAATAACCGATACAGATTATTAAAGGGTAAAAGTTAAAAATTAAAGCTGAATAATGACATCATTGTTCAGCTTTTTTGATTTGTATTGTTTTGGTTTAATTTTTTTTTGTGCGTGCATTTGTATTGGTGTTAGCATTTCGTTAGATAAATGAGGTCTTATATTGTTGTATATTTCTATTGCATTTTTGACCAGTTTCTTCTTTACTTTAAAATCTTGAATCTTCTGTGCTACACTAAATTCCTGTTTTAAAATTCCATTTATTCGCTCTGCAACTGCATTTTCATATGGATCATATTTTTCAGTCATACTAGGCTTAATCTCATTGTTTTCTAATAGTCTTTGATATTCATTCGAGCAATATTGCAACCCTCTATCAGAGTGATGTATTAATGGACTTTCTTTGTATTTTCTATTATTTATAGCCATTTCCAATGCCCTCAATGAACCATCCATTGATAAAGATTTTGACACATCATATCCTACAATCTTTTTAGAATAAGCATCTGTGATTAATGCCAGATACGAAGGGTTGGTTCTCGTTCCGATATATGTAATATCACTCACCCAAACTGATTCAGGCCCTTCTATATCCATTGAGCTGACAAGGTTTCTGTGCTTTCTAAATCTATGATGAGAGTCTGTAGTTATGTGGTAGCTTCTTTTAGGTATTATTAACATATGGTTAGCTTTTAGTATTCTAAACAATTTATCTCTTCCTACTTTTAATAGTGATAATTTATCCTTTAACAGAAAGTATAATTTCTTACCACCCAATCTTGGCATTAGCATCCGAATATCACGAACCAAAACGATAACTTTTTGTGCTACAGTTTGTTTATGAAGTCTTGATTTTATGGATCTATAGTAAACCTGTCTGTTTACCCCGAGCAAATCACAGGTAGAAACTAAAGTTTCTTTATATTCTTCTTTGAAGATGTTGATAAGTCGGGTGTGTAATTTTTTCTTATTTGAATATCATATTCCTTTTCTGCCATATCAACAAGCATATCGAAAATAATAACCTTTTTATCAGCACGTTCTGCTAGATGTTCAGCTCTAGCTTTCTGTTTTTCAAGGAGCTTTATTTTAGCTTCAAGCTCAAGTATTTTTTGTTCTGGAGTTTTTGACATCGTTTTTGGAACTTGGTTTTCCCAATCAAAGTTACCATATTTTTGCAACCATTTGGTTACTGTAGCGTCTCCCTGAATACCATATTTACGCTTGGCTTGGGTTTTTGTTAAAAATCCTTGTTCTACTTCTTCAACTAATTGAAGTTTAAAAGAAAGCGAGTAATCTTTTTGAGTTCGCTTTGCTGCACCTGATTTGTCTGATGTTTTCATTACACTTGTGTTTTAGTGTATCGCTATTTCAGGACGGGACAAAGACATAAAAAAAGAGGAAATTATATAAAATAACCTCCTCCTTTCTCACATTTAATCAATTATAATTAATTTTTTATACCTCCACCCAAAGCTCTATATAGTGTAATTATAGCATTCATTTGGTTGTATTTATTAGTAATATATGCAAGCTCTGTATTTAAAGCATTGTCTTTAGCAGTTAACACTTCTAAATAATTTACCATTCCATATTGCAATAACTCATCAGAATAATCAGCCGCAAGTGTTAAAGACTCTAATTGATTTTTTCTAATAGATAATTTTTCGGTTTCATTTTTATAATCTGCCAAAACATCAGAAACTTCTTTACCTGCTAATAACAACGTTTGCTTAAATTCTAAATATGCTTTTTGCTGGTTTGCTTGAGCAATTTCATAATTAGTTTTAATTTTTCTTTGATTAAAAATTGGTTGTGTTAAGCCTGTTAATACAGAAGCAAATAACGATTTTGTATTAAACCAATCTTCTAATTCAATATTTTGAAAACCACCTGAAGCACTAACCGTTAGTGAAGGATAAAAATTACTTCTAGCAATATTAGTTAGCTCAAAAGTTCTTCTAAAATTAAGCTCTGCCACAATTACATCTGGTCTATTACTTAATAATAATGCTGGCACACCTACTACAACATCTGCTGTAATATTTTGGTTATCAAATGTGTTTCTAGCTATAGCAGAAGGTGTTCTACCTAATAAAATACATAAGGTATTCTCAACAATTTTTACATTGTATTTTAAATCTTTTAAAATAATTTCAGTAGCATATTTTTGAGCTTCTGTTTGTTTAACAGATACTTCATTTACGCTTCCTGCATCTTTTAAAACCTTAATAGTTTCTATACTTTCATTACGATTAATTAATGTTTTCTCTGCAATTTTAACTTGTGCATCTAAAGCCAATAATTGATAATACGTTGAAGCAATACTAGCTACAATTTGCGTTTCAATAGCTTGCTGTACGGATACAGTTTGCAAATATGAAGCAATTGCCGCTCTTTTATTACTTCTAATTTTACCCCAAATATCGGCTTCCCAAGACAAAGCTCCAGACAATTCATATTGATTATAGTCATCGGTATCTCTATATTCTTGATGTAACCAAGATGCATTACCAGTTAAAGTTGGTATATTTCCTGTTTTACTTTGTTTCATAGATGCTTCAGCAGCTTTTAAACTTTCTAAAGCAATTTGTACATCATAATTATTAGTTAATCCTTCTTTAATGTATTGGTTTAAATAAGAATCTGTAAATAACGTATCCCAAGAAATTGAAGCTAATGAAGTGCTATCTAATACTTGTTCTGTTCTATATAAATTAGCTGTTTCAACTTCTGGACTTTTATAATCTTTTGCTACAAAGCACGACTGCAATAGTACACTTGCAATTAAAACAATAATTAATTTTGATATATTTTGTTTTTTCATTTTTATAATTTTATAAAATTTCAGGATCTTCTAATGTTGGTTTTTTTCCAATTTTTTCTTGTAAACCTTGGAAGATTACAAATAATACTGGTATTACTAAAACACCAATTAAAGTTCCTATTAACATACCTCCGGCAGCACCTGTACCAATAGATCTATTTCCTACAGCACCTACACCACCTGCTAAAGCTAATGGAAGCATTCCAAAAATAAAGGCGAAGGATGTCATAATAATTGGTCGTAAACGTGCTTTTGCACCTTGAATTGCCGACTCGTATAAAGTTAATCCGTGACGTCTTCGTTGCAATGCAAATTCAACAATTAAAATGGCATTTTTAGCTAATAAACCTATTAACATAATTAATGTTACCTGAAAATAAATATTATTTTCTAGCCCTGCTAAATTTATAAACCAAATTGCTCCGGCTACACCTACAGGCAATGAAAATAATACGGATAGTGGTAATATATAACTCTCATACTGTGCAGATAATAAGAAATAAACAAACACTAAACTTAATAAGAACACCCAAATAGATTGACCTCCTGCAAGAATTTCTTCACGAGTCATACCTGAAAATTCGTAACTATATGTTTTTGGTAAATATTCTGCAGCAACTTCATTTATTGCGTTAATTGCATCTCCAGTACTATATCCTGGATTTGATTTACCTGAAATACTTATAGATTTTAAAAGATTATATCGAGAAACAAACTCTGGCCCATAAATCCTTTTTAAACTTACAAATTGACTAATTGCAACCGATTCATTTTGACTATTTCTAACAAAAATACTATTCAACGTTTCAGGTGTAGCCCTATCTTCTGGTTTTGCTTGTACCATTACACGATATTGCTTTCCAAACTTGTTAAAATCTGTTGTATATAATCCACCATAATATCCTTGAAGTGTATTAAAAATTTCACTAACTGTTAATCCAGCGTCTTTAATTTTTTCAAGATTAATGTCTATTTCATATTGTGGGAAATTAGGGTTAAAACTTGTTATAGCATATTGAATTTCTGGTCTTGCATTTAGTGCACCTAAAAACTCGTTAGACGTTTTATTCATTGCTATCCAATCTTCTTCTCCACTACTTTGCAATTTAAATTCAAAACCATCTGCTGTTCCAAAACCCTGAACACTAGGAGGTGTAAAAAATATTAATTTAGCATCTTTAATACCTGCCGTTCTTCCAAAAAGCTCACCAACTACGGCACTTACAGATTGATTTGCTTCTGTTCTTTCACTCCAATCTTTTAATTCAATAATAGAAAAGGCATAAGATCCTCCACTTACTCCGTTTAATAAACTATACCCAACTACATTCATTCTTGCATTAATTATATCCATTGAATTTAGGATAGAATCGTAGCTGTTTACAATTTTTTGTGTTTGCTCTAATGTAGCCCCAGGAGGTAAAGAAATATCCGCCATAATTGTTCCTCTATCTTCTGTAGGAATAAAACCTGTAGGCGTAGTTCTAAATAAATAAATTGAAGTTATTACTGTTAATATTAATATTACTCCAGTTATCCATTTTCTTTTTATTAATGTTTTTAATATTCTATTATACCTTCCTTGCATAGTATCAAATCCGGTATTAAAAGCAACATCAAAACGTTCAACCAGCGTTAATTTTCCTTCTTTTTCTTTATGAGGTTTTAAAAATAAAGCACACAACGCTGGACTCAAGGTTAAGGCATTTATTGCAGAAATAATAATTGCTATCGCTAAAGTAATTGCAAACTGCTGGTAAAAAATTCCAGACGATCCTTTAATAAAAGTAACGGGAATAAACACCGCAGACATTACCAAAGTAATTGACACAATAGCTCCTGTTATCTCGCTCATTGCAGAAACTGTTGCTTTTTTAGCCGAAGTTGCACCTTGATCTAATTTAGCGTGTACAGCCTCAACAACCACAATAGCATCATCTACCACAATACCAATGGAGAGTACAATTGCAAAAAGAGTTAACATATTAATAGAATACCCAAACAGATTCATAAAGAAAAATGTACCTATCAACGCTACTGGTACAGCAATCATAGGTATTAAAGTTGATCTAAAATCTTGAAGAAATATAAATACAACAATAAACACCAATATAAATGCTTCTAAAATTGTTGAAATTACTTTTTCTATTGAAGCATCTAAAAATGTTTTAACATTAAAAGGAATCACATAATCTACCCCTTTTGGAAAATCTTTAGAAGCATCTTCTAAAATTTTCATTACTTCCTCAGTAACAACCCTTGCATTTGAACCAGAAGTTTGAAAAATTCCCCCGGCAACACCAGGATTACCCATCCCCATATTTCGCGATGTATAACTAAGCGCTCCTAATTCAATTGTGGCAACATCTTTTAATCTTAAAAATTGACCATTTCCAATAGATTTAACAATAATGTTTTCATATTCTGATGTTTCAGATAAGTGACCTTTATAACGTATTGTATATTCATAAGTTCCATCTGCATTTTCACCAAATTTACCCGGAGCTGCTTCTATATTTTGTTCATTTAAAGCTGCTTGTATATCAGATGGTACTACATTGTACATTGCCATTTTATGAGGATCAATCCATATACGCATTGAGTAATCTTTACCCCCAAAAATAGTAACTTGCCCCACACCATTTACCCTTTGTAATTTAGGGACAATATTAATTTTTGCATAATTTTGAACAAAAGTATCGTCGTATTCTTCATTGTCTGAAAACAAAGAGAAAAACAACAATGCACTTGTTTGACTTTTTATGGTAGTAACACCTGTTTGAACTACAATTGAAGGCAATTTACTTGTGGCTCTTGAAACACGATTTTGCACATTTACCGCTGCAATATCAGGATCAACACCTTGTTCAAAAAATACACTTATACTTGCAGCACCATTATTACTCGCTGTTGATGACATATATGTCATTCCCTCAACACCATTTATTTCTTCTTCTAAAGGAACAATAACACTATTTAATACTGTTTCTGCATTTGCTCCCGTATAACTTGCGCTTACTTTAACTGTAGGCGGTGCAATTTCAGGGTATTGCTCAACTGGCAAAGACTGAAGTCCTAAAACCCCTAAAATTGTTATTATTATAGATATTACAGTTGAAAGAACCGGTCTTTCAATAAAAACTTTTAACATAATCTAAGTTTTGTTGATTTATTAACTATTTTTTGGAGAAATTTCTTGTCCTTCACCTAATTTTGAAACACCTTCAACAACCACCAATTCTCCTTCATTTAAACCACTAGAAATTATATAATTTAATTCCGAAGTTCCCTTAACATTTACAATTCTAGAATTAACCTTATTATTTTCTCCAACTACAAACACATGATACTTACCTTGCACTTCAAAAACCGCAATTTGTGGTATTAAAACAATATTTTTTTCTACAAATGGAATTTTAATAGTTCCACTACCTCCACTTCTTAAAACACCATTAGGATTTGGAAAAACTGCTCTACACTCTGTACTTCCAGTTCTTTGGTTAATTAAACCACTAATAGTTTCTATTTTTCCTTTATGCTCGTATATTGAATTATCTACTAAAACAAGAGAAACCTCTGGTGTTTTATCTATTTTTTCTTGCATCGTTTGACCTGGAAATGTTCTGCTAAAATCTAAAAGTTGTTTTTCATTCATTGAAAAATAAGTTCTAACCATTTTTGTATCAGACACCGTTGTTAAAGGTTCTACAATTGCACTACTTACCAAACTTCCTTCTTTATATGGTAGACTCCCTATTACTCCATTAACAGGACTTGTAATATTTGCATAATTAATATTAGCAACAATACTACTATAAGTACTTTTAGCCTGTTCCAAATTAGCTTTAGCTGTTTCTAATTGAACTTTACTAATAATGTTTCTATCAACTAATGGAATTAAACGATCAACCTCTACTTGAGTTACATTAATTCTAGCTTTTGCTGCAGCAGCATCTTGACTTAACGATTGTGTTTCTAATTTAAATAAAAGCTGACCTTTTTTAACAGGCTGACCTTCATCTACATATATTTTTTGAATAAACCCACTTACTTTTGGTCTAATTTCTACGTTTTGTTGCCCTTCTAAATTAACTGAATATTCCTTATCTACTACAGCATCACTTATTGTTACTTTTTTTACAGCAAAAGGTATTGGACCTCTAACTTGTTGCTTTGGTTTATTCTCTTTACAACTCATAAAAAAAACAACTGACAAAGCTGTAATGGTATATTTAAATATGTTTTTCATTTTCTTCATTATTTATAATTGTTAATAGATTTTGTTTTAATTCTTTTAAATTAGTTATCATTTTACTTATAAAGACCATATGCTGTTTATTGAATTGTAAGCTCACATGATCCTCTTTATATTCATTATTAAGTTTTAACATTTTTTCCTTATAATTATATATTTTAAGATGATTATTTTTTTCGTTTTCCCATAAAGAAATTCTTTCCGTCATCCTAGTCATTATATAGTTTGAAGACAATTTAAAGTAGCGTTTTCTATCTCCACATTTTGTAAAATATGATATCCTATCCATAGATTGCAGCAAATGTAAATTTGTAGAAATTGAACTTTTACTAGCCTTTAACGCATCAACTAATTCTTCAAAAGTTGCTCCTTGAGCACCATTTAAAATTAAATAGACAATTATTCTAGATGCTAAAGGCGATAAATTATCATTACACTCAAAATGAACACCAAGCTCTTCTACTAAAGCCATTTTTTCTTTTAATAAGTCTTCTTTCTCTTTCATTATAAAAATTTCAGCAAATATAAATCATTTAGTTCGGAAACAAACGAACTAAAAAATAATAATATGTTAAAATTATGTTATAGCTTTTATTCTATATATATAAAAATACGACAAATGCCGTATTGATTACGGCACATTCAATTACTATTTTTGAAATACTAAATTCAATATCAAACACTTGAAATAAATTAGGTTTAAAATAAATGAAAACTTAAAAATTGATATCATTTGACAATACAAACTACTAAAACTTCAACTAATGAAAACAAAAAAAAACAACCTAAAAAGATTATTTCTAGTAACCTTTTTAACAATTTCAGCTATAATTTCTGCTCAAAAGGCTGAAAAACCCGATAACATCTATGATTTAGGAGCAACAATAAATGAAATGACACTTACAATTGGTGGTGTTTTAGTAGTTGCTACAAATGATGGTCTGGTAGGTATTAAACCACCTGAAAACACACCTTTATTTATTTTTAACAACTTTGGACAATTAAAACCAGAAGAAACTGAGTTTATTCCAAACTCACCATACATTGTAGTTTCACAAGGTGTCAATTCAAAATTTGCAGGTATTGCAAAAACAAAACGCGCTGTTATAGATTATATGACTGGTGCCATTATTTTTAATTCAGAAAACGATAATTGGAATCAGATTTACACTTGTAACGTAATACTTCCACAAAACAAATTAATTGTTAGCGGTATACAAAAAGAAGGTGATAAATTTGAGAAAATAACTCCTAAAGTTGCTGTGTACGATTTAAGTTCAAGAAAATTAGACTTTAGTTTCTTCTTAAGTACACCAGGTAAAGTTGGAATTTCAAAAGATTACAGTATTACAGGCACACCTCTTTTATTAAAAGATTTTATAATTGTACCAACAGCTCAAGGTTTAATTGCAAAATCTCATACAGGAAAAGATCTTTGGGATAACAACATAAAACGAATTAATTGGATGGTAGCTGATGCTACTGAAACCGAAATTTATGGTTTTGAAACTACTAGCAATGGAAAAAACACTAGAATTCATAAAATTGGAAAAAATGGAGAAGAACTTTGGAATGATGATAGAAAAGTAAAAGGAAAAGTATCTAATTTTGAAATAACACCACAAGGTATAGCGGTTGTAAGTGATAAAGATGATGGTGGCGACACTAGTGTTTTTGCTACTAAAAATGAATCTGAAATCGCTTTTTTAGATGCTGCAACTGGTGAAGATGTTTGGGAAAAAGCACCAAAAACTAAAGGTTGGGTTCAACATTTTTACATACAAGATGATGGCATTTTATTTGGCATTCAACAAGGTGGTATCAATAAAATTTCTTTTGAAGGAAAACCACTATTTAAAAAACCTTTAAAAACAGGGGAAAACATACTTACAATGGCAGAAACACCACAAGGGTTAATTTATATTACTAGTGAAGATGCCAATATAGTAGATTTAAAAACGGGTGATCAGGTTTGGAAAAAACCATTAAAATATAAAAATTCAGCTGCTGTAGCTTCAACTTTTGAAAGTTCAAAAAACAGGTTTTTAATTGCCGCAAACCAAACTGTTTTTGCAATAGATGCAAACTCTGGAGATGTTACAGAATTAGCAGCTACTAAATTTGATGAAAAAGAAGTGGCAAACACTCTTGAAATAAAAAATGACAATTTATTTTTAAGTTCTTCACAAAATATGATGTTATTAAATAGTAAAGGTGACGAAATATATCATAAATATTTTAAATCACCTGGAAAAAGTGGCTTTGTAAAAGTTTTATCTGGTGTAGTGGCAGTTGCGTCAACAGCACTTGCTATGGCACACGCAGCAAAAGCAGGTGCTAATAGATCTGCTTTTGGAAATTCAAACAATCTAGATAGTTATAATGATTATGGTAAAGAAAACAAACGTGCAGCAGATATGTTTGCATCTATTGGGGATGCCTCTTTTGCATTAATGTCGCAACGTTTTAAAGCGACTGCTGCAACAGAAAATGCACAATTTATTTTAACAAAATTAGATGCTGGTATTGGTTTGGTTAAAGTAGATAAAGAGTCGGGGAAAGTTGCTAAAGAAATACTATTAAAAGATAAAAAGCCTGAATATCAAGTAGATGATTTTGGTGGAATTTTATATTACAAAGCCAATAAAAGTACTTTATATGCGTACGATTTAAACAAATAAGGCTAAAACCTTTAAAGGCTGTTTCAATTTCCCACAAGTTGAAGCAGTCTTTTTTTATAAAAAAGTTTAGTAGTAAATGTTATTTCGTTTTTTGTATATTGCTTTAAACAAAACATTTATGAAAATAAAAATACTCTTTTGTTATTTAATTTTAATTACAACCATTGGCTATTCTCAAAATAAAAATAATAAAATATTAGATAGTTTATTACAGGTTTCAAAAACTCAAAAAGAGGTTCAATTAATTAAAACTTTGAACGATATCTCTTGGGAATTTAAAAACTCTAATATTGATAGTGCTTTTTTTTACGCTCGAAAATCATTAAAAATTTCAAAAAATTTAAATCAACAACAAGCAATAGCTTCATCGTACAATAGCTTAGCAAATTGTTTTGATGCCAAAGGAATTTTAGACAGTGCACTCACCTATCATAAAAAAAGCTTAGCCATAAAGTTAAAAATAGGTCAAACTATTGGTGCTGCAGATTCCTATAACAATATTGGAATTGCGTACGACTTAAAAGGTGATTTCGCACGTTCTTTAGAAAGCTATTTTAAAGCTTTAAAAATTTACGAAGAAGAACAAAATGTGCCTTCTAATAAACTTCCTATGGTTTTAGGAAATATTGGAATTGTATATAAAAAACAAAAAGAATACGACAAGGTTTTAAATTATTATAAAAAAGCGTTAAACATTTACGAAGAAAACAATTCTCCTTTTGGTATAGTTGTAACAAAAGGAAATATAGGTTCTGTATTATTAAGTTTAGAAAAATATAACGAATCCATTTCCTATTCTGAAGAAGCCAAAACCCTTTACAGTAAATTAGGTTATGAGCGTTATGTACCCTATATGTTAAATAATATTGCTATTGCCAAAGACAGTTTAAAATTGAGAACTGCAGCGCAACACTATTATAAAGAAGCAATTGTTCTATTTACAAAAGATCAAAATTTATACGAGTTAGCACACGCTCAAATTGGATTAGCAAAAAGTTTAGTAACTGAAAAAAAATATTCTGAAGCCATTTCGGTAGTAAATAATGCATTAAAAACAACTCAAGAAAAAGGTTTTAAAGAATTTGAAATTAAAGCCTATAAACTATTAGCCAATATTGAATCTAAATTAGGAAACCATAAACAAGCATACAATTATTATGAAGCTTATGCCGTAGGAAAAGATAGCTTATTTGTTGAAGAAAAAACAAAAACTATTTTTGAGCTAGAAACAAAATATGAAACCGAAAAAAAGGAAAAAGAAATCGCTGAACAAAAAGAAAAACTTTTAAAAAATGAATTAGAAATAAAAAACAAAAATCTAACCACCCTATTATTAGGCTCTGGCTTACTTGTGTTTACAATTATTTCGTTTGGTTTATACAAACGTCAACAACATAAAAAAAGAGAATATAAAAATAAATTAGCTTTAAAAGAAGCACAGACTTATAACAAATTGCAAGATCAACGTCTACGAATTTCTCGCGATTTACACGATAATATTGGGTCGCAATTAACCTTTATAATTTCATCTATAGATAACTTAAAATTTTTATCAGACCCAACCAATAAAAAACTACTTAACAAACTTTCTGAAATAAATAATTTTGCAAGCACCACAATTTCTGAACTTAGAGATACTATTTGGGCTATGAATACAAATAAAATTTCTTTTGATAATTTACAAGGAAGAATTTTATCTTTTATAGAAAAAGCAAAATCTGCAACAAACAATTCAATACATTTTAATATCAATATTAAAGTAACTAGTGAATTGTTATTTTCTTCAGTAAAAGGAATTAATATTTTTAGAGTAATTCAAGAAGCTATAAATAACGCCATAAAATATGCCGAAGCTTCAGAAATAACACTACAAATTTTAGAAAATGAAACTAGCATTAAATTTGAAATAACCGACAACGGTAAAGGTTTCAACATAAATACTACCCGACTTGGTAATGGGCTAGAAAATATGGAACGGAGAATTAAAGAAATTGACGGAGAAATTACAATTAACTCGCAACCTAACAATGGCACTTCAATTATAATTTCTTGTCCAAAAAATAGGACAAATGTCGTATAGTTTAAAAACTATTAATCAATTAAATTTACGTCAACAAAAACATCTATCTATGAATCTAAAAATAGCCATAGCAGAAGATAATAGCTTTTTAGCAAAAGCTGTTATAGAAAAATTATCCTTTTTTAACGATTTAGATTTTAAATTTAAAGGTGTTAACGGAGCTGAATTAATTGGAAAACTAGAAGTCAACCGAAATATTGATGTTATTTTAATGGACATTCAAATGCCTGAAATGGATGGTATTACGGCTACGGAAATAATAAAATCTAAATACCCACATATTAAAATAATTATGCTTACTGTTTTTGATGATGATGAAAACATTTTTAAAGCCATAAAAGCCGGTGCAAATGGCTATTTATTGAAAGAAATTGATGCAGAAAATTTACATAAATGTATTTTAGAAGTTATAAATGGTGGTGCACCTATGACTCCAAGCATTGCGTTAAAAACTCTAAATTTATTACGTAACCCCATTATTGTCGACACTTCAAATGAAATTGAAAAAATTAAGCTCACCAATAGAGAAACTGAAATTTTAGAGCATTTAAGCAAAGGTTTAAACTACAATGCTATTGCAGAAAACCTAATAATTTCACCCTCAACGGTTAGAAAACACATAGAAAATATTTATAAAAAACTACAAGTTCATAATAAAATGGAAGCTGTTTTAATGGCTCAAAAACATAAGCTTATATAAATAGTTTACATAAATATTCTCCATACTTGAGCTACAATAAAGCAAACTGTAAACCCTAAAATTACAGGCAAAATACTTGCAACAACAGTCCATTTTACACTTTTTGTTTCCTTATAAATAGTATAAATAGTGGTACTACATGGGTTATGTAATAAACTAAATAACATTAAATTTATGGCTGTAAGTAAAGTCCAACCACCTGCTTTTAAAATATCTCCCGTTGCTGAAACAGATTCCAATTCGAACATGACACCATTTCCACTACCTACGCCAGTAATTGAGGCTGCCATTACAGTTAACATTAGTATTGTAGGGATTACAATCTCGTTGGCAGGTATTGCAACAATATAGGCTAATAAAATTACTCCATTTAAACCTAAAAGTAATCCAAAACCATCTAAATGTAAAATTAACCAATTTGCAATATTAGAATCTCCAATAGCAACATTAGAAATTAACCAAATAACCGCTCCTGCAGGTGCTGCAAAAACACAGGCTCTCCATAAAACAATTAATGTTCTATCTATTAAAGAGGTGTAAATTGTTTTCCAAAAATGTGGTGGTCTATACGGAGGTAATTCTAATGTAAAAGAAGATACTTCACCTTTTAACATTGTTTTTGATAAAAATAAAGATACCATAAAAGTGAAAAATACACCTAACAATGCAATACTAATAACTGCTAATGTAGAGATTGCACCTGCAAAATTTTCTGGCACCAATACGCCAATAAAAATAGATGCTATTAGTATTTGAGTAGGCCACCTTCCATTACATAGCGAAAAATTATTTGTAATAATGGCTATTAATCGCTCTCTAGGACTGTCAATTATACGCGTTGCAATAACACCTGCTGCATTACAACCAAAACCCATACTCATAGTTAAAGCTTGCTTACCGTGGGCACCAGATTTTTTTAATAAATTATCTAAATTAAAAGCTACACGAGGTAAATATCCAAAATCTTCTAACAAAGTAAAAAGTGGAAAAAATATTGCCATTGGAGGTAACATTACTGCAATTACCCAAGCTAAAGCAAGGTACACCCCATCAAACAAAAACCCACTTAACCACCAAGTAAACCCTAAAGACTCACCTATACCTTTTAACCAAGGATAAATTTGCCCTATCAATAAATCTGCTAATAAACCAGAAGGATAATTAGCTCCAATTATAGTAAGCCACAAAACAACAGATAAAATAAAAATCATTATTGGAAATCCCCAAGTTTTACTTGTTACAATTTTATCCAAAGCTCTATCGAATCGAAAGCGTTTTTTACCCCCTTTTTTACGAACAGAATTTTGAGAAATAGTAGCTGCATCTGAATAAATTCCTTCGGTTAATTTATCATGAAAGCCTTCACCAATTTGCCACCTTAAATCGTTACTGATATTTAATATTTTATTCGTTTTCATAATATTGTTATACTACTTTCAAAAATTTAATTATTCAGAAATAAACTCTCCTGTTTTTACTGCTTCAATAATACGTTGATCTCCATCTAGTAATCGAAGTGCTATCCATCTACTATTTGGTAAATTTGGATATGCTTTTTCTATTTCTATACGTAATTTCTCAATAGCATTATTAATATTTTTAGGAACATTTTTAATACGGTGAGGTTTGCATTTTATTTCTCCTGTTGCAACATCATGCACTGTTTTTAATAACTCTGGTATTCCATCTTTAGATCTTGCACTGGTTGGCACCACTGGTATTCCAAGGTCACGCGCTAAAGTTCTATCATCAATTTCAATTTCTAAACGTTTAGCCTCATCCATTAAGTTTAAACATAGAACAGCTTTATCGGTTATTTCAAGTATTTGCAAGACTAGATTTAAATTACGCTCCAATCTACTTGCATCTACTACAATAATTGTTACATCTGGTTTTCCAAAAAGAATAAAATTACGCGCAACTTCCTCATCTTGAGAGGTAGAAAGTAATGAGTAGGTACCCGGAAGGTCTACTAATTTATATTTACTATCGTTATAACTATATCCTCCTTCTGCACGTGTAACTGTTTTTCCTGGCCAATTTCCTGTATGTTGTTTTAACCCAGTTAAGGCATTAAAAACAGTACTTTTTCCGGTATTCGGATTTCCTGCAAGAGCAACTATATAATCGTTATTTTCAACATTTATCCCTAATTTTTTTAGGTTTGAAGCCTGATTTAATTCACAGCCTTCACAAGCACTATTTGTTACTTTTTGCATGTTCTTGTATTTTTTCAATTAGTATAAATTTTGCCTGTTCGTTTCGTATTGCTATTGAAGTATCTCTAATTAAATAAGCTCGTGGATTTTTCATTGGACTTGTTAAATCTACTTCAATTTTTGTGTTAATAACAAAACCTAAATCTAATAGTCTTCTTCTCATTTCTCCTCTACATTCGTGAGAAATTCCTATAATTTTAGCTTGTTCACTTTCTTTTAAACTTGAAAGTCTAGAAGTGTTTTCTTCTGAAAATTCTTCTTTTTCCAACTCAGAAATTGTAATATTATTCGCTACAATTGGAGCTAAAATAAACTTTTCTCCTTCAGAATGAAACACAATTCTTTTTTCGTTATTTTCAATAATAAGAACATGTGATCCAATATGTAAATCTTCGGCTAAAATCTGCTTATAAATTATTTCAGGCTCATCTTCTATATGAATAATTCGTCCAATTGTTCCTTCTGAAAAATTTGGAAGCGGCTGTCCATTAATTGGCTCTATTTCACCTGTTTCTGTAGGAATTGGATCTCCATGTGGATCAAATCTAGGATTTCCTAAATCTGTTGCCAACTCTTTAGTTTGCGTTTGATCTAATTCATGTTCCATTTTTTCGGCTATCCCGTGCCAATCTTTTTTAGCGAAACCTGTTTTTTCAGATAGATATTTTTCCCATAATCTATGAACTCTTATTATTCTAAGCGCATAATCCATCCCCAACTCAGTAAGTTTTATATCGCCATTTTCAAAACTTATCAATCCTTTTTCTTCCATTTCGGCAATAATTTCTATTACTTTTTTTGGATTGGCATCTAAAGCACTAATAATATCATTACTATTTAAGGTATTACCATTGTCTTCTGCATGGTATAATTTTTTTAAAATATCTTCAATTAACACCTTAGAATCTCTTTTAAAACTTCTAAGAAGCCTCCAATAAAAACCGGTTTTAGGATAAAATAGAACTACAAGAATTGCAATTATTAATACAAATACAATTAAAGAAATTACTGGGTTTGCCATAACATTATTTTATAGTTACAAATATATTTGCACATATTTTTTTAGAAAGTGTTAAAAAATCTCCTGAATGTAACTTAATAGTTACAGATTCATCAAAATCAAATTTATCTACTATTGTTAATTCAGTACCTATTGCTAAAAAATGTTTGTCTAAAAATTGTAAAAAAGATTTTGAATTATCTTTTACATTCGCAATTGTATACAAAACATTATTTTTAGCAGCACTTAACAATTCTGTTTTTCTTAAATGAATTTTTCCATCTTTATCTGGAATTGGATCTCCATGCGGATCGTGACTTGGAAATTCTAAAAATTGCTCTAATTTATCAATCAATGTTTCCGACCGAACGTGTTCCAGTTGCTCGGCTAAATCGTGCACCTCATCCCAAGCATAATTTAAATTGTTTACCAAAAACACTTCCCACAAACGATGTTTTCTCACAATTTTTACCGCAATATCTCTCCCTTCAGCAGTTAAGTTTGCTCCTTGATATTTTTTATAATTTATTAACTTTTTATCCGATAATTTTTTAATCATATCGGTAACAGATGAAGCTTTGGTTGACAATTTTTTGGCTATATCATTAGTACTTGCTCTTTTATTTTTTTCAAAACTTAAACTATAAATAGCTTTTAGGTAATTTTCTTCAGTTTGCGATAAAGAATTTTTCATAGCACAAATCTACAATTTTTATTTTTATAAATAAAAATTTAGACTAGCCAAAAAATATTTAATAATTAGTATGTTATTAGCAATTTACAAACTAATTAACACTGCAAAAGCAACCTATATTTTGTTTATAAATAGCATTTTTAAGAATATTTTTTAAAATTTAAATTACACGCTTTGTAATAAACATGTACTTTTGAACTTAAAATTTAAAATATGAATATCATAATTTATGGAACGGGTGGCGTTGGAGGATACTTTGGAGCTCGTTTAGCACAAGCAGGAAATAATGTAACATTTATAGCTAGAGGTAAACATTTAGAAACAATTAAAAAAAATGGATTACAGCTTAAAAGTATTGATGGAAATTATTTAGTAAAACCAGCAAATGCAACTACAGATATTTCTGAAGTAAAGGATATTGACTTAATATTAATTTCGGTAAAAACCTGGCAACTTAAAGAAGTTGCTGAAACAATTAAACCTGTTTTAAATGAAAACACATTGGTAATTTCACTATTAAATGGTTGTAACAATCATGAGGTTTTATCTGAAGTTATTGATAAAAAACACGTATTAGGTGGTTTATGTAAAATAGTAAGTTTTGTTGAAGATTACGGTATAATTAACCATGTAGCGTATAAACCAACAATAGTTTTTGGCGAGTTAAATAATGAAAAAACTAAAAGAGTTTTAAAGCTAGAAGAAACACTTAATAATGCCTCTATTACAAATAAATTGGCAGAAGATATACAAAAAGAAATTTGGACAAAATATTTATTTATAACAACTTTTAGTGCTTTGGGAGCATTAACACGGTCTACACTTGGAGAAATGCTAGCCTTACCATATATTAAAAATATGATGTTAAAAACTGCCGAAGAAATTTTTAGAATAGCTAAAGCAAAAGGTGTTAATTTACCGAGTAATATTATAGATAAACAAATAGAAACACTAGAATCTTTACCTTTTGAAACCACTGCATCTTTACAACGCGATATTATGGAAGGGAAACCTTCGGAATTAGAAGCCCAAAACGGAACTGTTGTTCGTTTAGGTAAAGAATTAGGTATTCCAACACCTATAAATGAATTGATTTATTACGAACTACTTCCTCAAGAAAAAAGAGCAAGAAATATTTAAATCAATTATTTTTTAACAGATTAAAGTCGTTTAAAACTCAAAGATTTTTTTCTACTAATTAAATAAACACCGGTAATTACTAAAATACAACTCAATATTTTAACCATACTAATATCTTGAGCATAAATAGTATTATCAAAAAAATAGGCAAGTACACTAACCATTGTAAAACTTACAACTGGTTGTAAATAAATATAACTCCCATTTACAGATGGCGAAACATAATTTAGGGCATATATATTAAATAAATATGTTAAAAAAGTAGTACCAATAACTACATAAGCTATTGCTAAATAAGCTCCTGTTGTAAAAGTACTAAAATCTGTAGTTGACAAATCACCAATTCCAAAAGGAATTGTAAAAACAAGTCCAAACATAAAAATCCAACTAATTACTGTTAGCGCTTTATATTTTTTCATTAAAGGTTTTACTAAAACCAAATACAAACCATAAGAGGTAGCATTAAAAAATACAAATAAATTACCGATAACAGAACTGGTTCCTTCCCCAGTTTTTCCATATAAAATTAGAATTACAGCCCCTATTCCACCAATAAAAATACCTATATATTTATTTCTCGTTATTTTCTCCTTTAAAATTAATGCACTTAAAATTAAAACAATTACAGGAGTACTTGTCATAATTATTGAAGCATCAATTGGAGAAGTTAAACTCAATCCATAAAAAAAGAAAAGCATATTAGCAGACACTCCAAAAAGCCCACAAAAAGCAAGTAGTAGTACATCTTTTTTTTCAATCTTTTCTTTTACAAACAATTTTACTACCCAAAATAGCAGTCCTGCACCTGCTACTCTTAATAAAACTAATGCAGAAGGTTGTAAATAATTAGGCATTAAACCTTTCGCTATTAGAAAGTTCCCTCCATAGATTGTATTAGCCCCAAGTAATGCTAAATGCGCTTTGTAATTTTTATTTTTCAAATTAAAATTTATAAAATTTTAAAGTTTCAAAACTACAATAATTTAGCTGCACAGTAAACCTTATATTAATTTTAAAGAAAAATTTATTCCTTTATAAATTGCTTAGTAATACTACCAATATCTGTTGTAAGTTTTACCAAATACAAACCTGTAGGCAACGCTGAAAAATCTATAGTTTTTTCGGAAGTATTAAAAATATGTTTTCCATGCATTGTATAAATACCTATATTTTCTAACTGATAAGCTTCGTTTTGCTTAATAAACAAGGTGTTTTGTATTGGGTTTGGATACATACTAAAAGCAGCCTCTAAAATATAATTATTAATGCTTAATGTACCTCCTGCAATGGTACCAAAAGCCGACCATTGAGCAGCAGTAGCATAAACTGTTTCACTACCTAAAGGTACTGTTAAAGTTGCTGAACTAACAGGCACATTGTTAAATACAAATACCCCTAAAGAAATACTTGACGGGTTAGAAACAGCTACACTTACACTGGTTAAGCTAGTACAATTATTAAATGTGTAATTCCCTATAGTTAAAATTGAACTTCCAATACTTACACTAGCTAAGCCTGTGCAATTATTAAATGCATTATCCTCTATAGTAGTTACTGAATTTGGAATACTTACATTTGTTAAACTTGTACAATTATGAAATGCTTCAGCTCCAATAACTATAACTGAATTTGGAATAGTTACACTTGTTAAACCTGTACATTGATAAAATGCTTGAGTAGCTATTGAAGTTACATTATATGTAATCCCTAAATGCGTTACTGTATCTGGTATATTTATAACTCCAGAATATACCGGAGAATTTTTAACAACCTCTACAGTAGATCCAGAAGTAATATTATATTTAATTCCAACCTCTTCAAATTCCTGAGCAATTACAACATTTAGGCTTAAAATAGTAAGTATTAAAAGTAGTTTTTGTTTCAAAAAATATGCTTTTACAATTAGCTCAAATGTATAAAGTTATCTATAAATGTTTTAAATAGGAATCTATTTATAAACAAAAAACAAGATTTTTTGTATGAAATTCACTTTTTTTTAGACAAACAGTAAAATTATATAATCTAAAAAGTATCAAAATGAAAAAAAACGTATTATTTATAGCAGTTATAACAATTGCTTTCTTGTTTACTAACGAAATGTCTGCTCAAAAATTTGCCGATTTAGATAAAAGTCCAATGGATGCTGCAGCGTACCCTGTAAGCTATAAAGAATCTAATAAATTAGTGAAAGTAACTTACAGTAGACCTCAACTAAAAGGAAGAACTGTTGAAAAATTAGCACCGAGTAATAAAGTATGGAGAACTGGTGCTAACGAAGCTACAGAAATCACTTTTTATGCAGATGTTGTATTTGGTGGAACACCAGTAAAAGCAGGAACATATACCTTGTTTACAATACCAAATAAAGACGAATGGACAGTAATTTTAAGTACTGCTAAAAACGTTTGGGGATCTTATTTTTATAAAGAAAGTGAAGACGTAGTAAGAGTTAAGGGAACAGTTTCTGAATCTAAAGAATCAATAGAAGCATTTTCAATTGCTTTTGATGGAAAAGATGATGCTATTAACATGTTTTTAGGCTTTGGAAATACCCTAGTAACAGTACCTATTAAAAAATAAATTTATTCTTTTTTTGTTTAAAATTAAGGGCTTATAGTAACTGCTATGAGCCTTTAATAATTAACAGCTTTTAAAATACGCTCTATTTCATTTTGAGCATTGTCATACCCAATTTTATATGCTTTATCAATTCCATCAGCATCTAAAACACCTACTTCATCTATATTTCTAGGAGAAAACACATAATTACACTCTGAAAACTTTTTAATATTACTAGCATCTAAACCAATATGGTAAACCCGATACATTAATTTTAAAGAAGAATTTATCTCAGTTTTCGCAATTTCTTCAATAGGATTAACAAAACTTCCTAAAATTTTAGAACAGGATGCTTTTAAGGGCTCTATTGGAAAATTATTTAAAACTCCTCCGTCTGAATATAAACTCCCGTTCACTTCAATTGGTGAAAACACAGGTGGCAATGCACAAGAAGCAATTAAAGGTTTTATAAGCTGTCCTTTGTTAAAATAATCTAACTGACCATTTAATAAATTAGTAGCTGTAACAGTTAGTGGAATTTTTAAACTTTCAAATGTATCTTCAGAAAAATATCTTTTAAAAAATTCGATATATTTCTCACTATCCATAATACCTGGCTTATTTAAAGCATATAAAGATAGCTTTAGTAAAGGTGTTTCTTTAAAAAAAGCCAACATCTCTTGAGTATTATAACCCGCCGCATAGAGTGCACAAACCAAAGCTCCAGCACTAGTACCTGACACTTTTGTTGGTATAATATTATTCTCAAGTAATACTTGTAAAAAGCCAACATGTGCAATACCCCGAACTCCTCCACCAGACAGCACTAACCCGATTTCACTATTCATAATTACTTAAAATTAAATTAGTACAAATTAATAAATTACATCCTATAAAAATACACTTTATAATTCTATTTATAAAACGTAACTTTGCACTTTTAAAAATGGAATAATTAGGATGGAATACAATTTTAGAGAAATTGAAGCTAACTGGCAACAATATTGGGCAGAAAATGAAACTTTTAAAGCCGTAAACAAATCAGAAAAACCTAAATTTTACGTACTGGATATGTTCCCGTATCCTTCTGGCGCAGGTTTACATGTTGGACATCCATTGGGATATATAGCTTCCGATATTTATGCACGCTACAAACGCCATAAAGGTTTTAATGTGTTACATCCACAAGGTTACGATTCTTTTGGATTACCAGCAGAACAATATGCTATTCAAACAGGGCAACACCCAGCAATTACAACTGCAGCAAATATTAAAACATACAGAAAACAATTAGATAAAATTGGCTTTTCTTTTGACTGGTCTCGTGAAGTAAGAACCTCAGATCCTAGTTATTACAAATGGACGCAATGGATTTTTACGCAATTATTTAATTCTTGGTATAATAAAACAAGTGATAAAGCTGAAGCTATTGAAACCTTAATTTCAATTTTTGAAACCGAAGGAAATTCAACTGTAAAAGCAGCTTGCGATGCTGAAATAACAACTTTTACTGCTGAAGATTGGAAAAATTATTCTGAAGAAGAAAAACAAAATATTTTATTAAAATACCGATTAACATTTTTGTCTGAAACAGAAGTAAACTGGTGTCCTGCCTTAGGAACAGTTTTAGCTAATGACGAGATAGTAAATGGAGTTTCAGAACGTGGTGGACATACCGTAGTAAGGAAAAAAATGATGCAATGGAGTATGCGAATTACAGCATACGCACAACGCCTATTAGATGGTTTAAATAAACTTGATTGGCCACAACCATTAAAAGATTCTCAAACTTATTGGATAGGTCGTTCAGAAGGTGCAATGGTTTCTTTTAAAGTTGATGGTTTCGAAGATAAAATTGATGTGTTTACAACTCGTCCTGACACTATTTTTGGAGTAAGTTTTATGACATTAGCTCCAGAACACGAATTGGTTTCAAAAATTACCACTGCAGAACAAAAAGAGGCTGTAGATGCTTACATAAAAGCTACTGCAAAACGTAGCGAACTTGATAGAATGGCCGATGTAAAAACCATTTCTGGTGTATTTACTGGTGCTTACGCCTTACATCCATTTACAGGTGAAAAAGTGCAAATTTGGATTGGAGATTACGTATTAGCAAGCTATGGAACTGGTGCTGTTATGGCTGTTCCTTGTGGAGATGAACGCGATTATGCTTTTGCTAAACATTTTAATATTGAAATACCAAATATTTTTGAAGGTGTAGATATTTCTGAAGAAGCATGTGCAACTAAAGAAGGTGTTAAACTTGCTAATTCAGACTTTTTAAATGGCTTATCATATAAAAAAGCCATGAAACGTATTATTTATGAAATTGAACAAAAAGGTTTTGGTTATGGTAAAATAAATTACCGTTTACGAGATGCTGTTTTTAGCCGTCAACGTTATTGGGGAGAACCTTTTCCTGTATATTACAAAAACGGCTTACCTCAAATGATTGACAAAGCTCATTTGCCAATTGTACTACCTGAAGTAGAAAAATATTTACCTACAGAAGACGGAAAACCACCATTAGGAAACGCTACAATTTGGTCTTGGGACACTGTTAAAAACGAAGTTGTTTCAAATAGTTTAGTTGATAATAAAACTGTTTTCCCTCTAGAATTAAATACTATGCCTGGTTGGGCAGGAAGTTCACAATATTTTAATCGTTATATGGATTCTCAAAATAACGAGGAAATGTTTTCAGAAAATGCAATTAACTATTGGCAAGATGTAGATTTATACATTGGTGGTAGCGAACACGCAACCGGACATTTATTATATGCGCGTTTTTGGCAAAAATTTATGTTCGATAGAGGTTTTATTCCAACAGATGAGTTTGCAAAAAAACTAATCAATCAAGGAATGATTACTGGAACAAGTGCTTTTGTTTATAGAGTTGAAGGTGAAAATAAATTTGTTTCAAAAGGACTAAAAAAAGATTTTAAAACACAAGCAATACATTCAGATGTTTCTTTTGTAAATGGTTCAGATGAATTAGATGTAGAAGCCTTTAAAAATTGGAGAGAAGAATTTAAAGATGCAGAATTTGTTTTAGAAGATGGCAAATATATTGTTGGTCGTGAGGTGGAGAAAATGTCGAAATCTAAATACAATGTTGTAAATCCAGATGAAATTTGTGAAGAATACGGTGCAGACAGTTTACGTTTATTCGAAATGTTTTTAGGCCCATTAGAACAATCTAAACCTTGGAAAACTTCAGGAATTTCTGGTGTATACAATTTCTTAAAAAAACTATGGAAATTATACATTGTTAATAATGAATTTTCAGTTTCAGATGAAGCTCCAACAAAAGAAGAGCTAAAAACATTACATAAAACCATTAAAAAAGTAGAAGAAGATATTGCTAATTTCTCTTTTAATACCTCTGTTTCAACTTTTATGATTGCTGTAAACGAATTAACAGCATTAAAATGTAATAAACGTGCAATTTTAGAACCTTTAGCAGTTATTATTGAGCCATATGCACCACATATTGCTGAAGAATTATGGAATAAACTAGGACATACAACTTCTATTTCAACTGCTGATTTCCCAGTATTTGAAGCCAAACACTTAGTTGAAAGCAATAAAAAATACCCAATTTCATTTAATGGAAAAATGCGTTTTACAATGGAGCTACCATTAGATATGTCTAAAGACGAAATTGAAAAAGCGGTACTTGCTCACGAAAAAACACAAGCACAATTACAAGGTAGAACACCTAAAAAAGTAATTGTTGTACCAGGTAAAATTGTAAATATTGTTGGATAAAAATTAAATACATAACCCTGAACTTGTTTCAGGGTTTTATGTAATTAAAATACCTTTTATGATAAATACTTACGAGATTATTAGTCTTATTGCTGCTGCTTTAACCACAACTTCTTTTATACCACAAGTAGTTAAAGCTTGGAAAACTAAATCTACAGAAAGCTTATCATTACCTATGTTTATTATCTTTTTTGTGGGTATAATACTATGGTTAATATACGGTATTCATTTAAATAGTTTAGCTATGATTCTTTCAAATATTATCACCGGAATTTTAGCTTTATTATTAATTATTTTAAAACTTAAATATAAATAACTTTCTTGGTACATTTATTGTTGCAAGGCTACAACAACAATTTAATTGTAAAAACACTTATATTAGTTGATAATATTAATCAGTATATTTACTGTTAATTATTGACTGAAATTTTATAAGCATTTTTTATAAAAAATACCAATACCAACTTCCATAGAAAGTTAACAACATGCGAGTTGGTGAAAATTTATTTAAATGAAACTTAAACACCTCTCACTACGCATTCGCATATTTTTAGCAATGATATTGTTAATTTTTTTAGCTTCTATTTTAATTGCAACTGTAACAATTTACCAATACAAAGAACAAACCGATGAATACAATCAAGGTAGATTAGAAAGAAAAGAAGAAGCTGTAAAAGCCTCTATTAATTATTGGCTAAATAGTGGTAGAGGAAATACATTTCCAATAGTTGAAGAAAATTTAAAACTTATTTTCAGAGAAAAAATTCATGAAATTTCTGATATCGAAAAATTAGAAATCAATATTTACGATTTAGATGGAAATATTGCAAAAAGCTCACATTCTGGGTTTGTAAAAAGCGATGCACCTACAAAACTTAGCGATACAATTTTAAAAGGCATTAACAACACTGTAAAACACCGAGTTGTAAGTACTAAAACAATAAATGAAAACAGCTTACAATCGTCTTATTCTTATATTACAGATAATAAATTTAAACCCATTGGTATTTTAAATTTACAATATGTACAAGACAATACAAGTCATAATAAAGATTTAGAAGAGTTTTTAATTAGAATGGCATATGTTTATGCACTTATGTTTTTATTAGCTATTGGCTTGGCTTATTTTATTTCTAGCTATATTACAAGATCTATAAAAACGGTAACCGATAAAATGAGCCTAACACGCTTAAATCGCCGTAACGAAAAAATAATCTTAACAGATGCAAGTGCCGAAATGTTTACATTAGTAAATGCTTTTAATGAAATGATTGATGAATTGGAAGAAAGTGCCATTAAATTAGCAAAAGGAGAACGCGAACAAGCTTGGAGAGAAATGGCAAAACAAGTAGCTCATGAAATTAAAAATCCATTAACACCAATGCGTTTAACAGTTCAAAGTTTTCAACGTAAGTTTGACCCAAAAGATCCTGAAATTCACGAAAAAATAAATGAATTTAGTAAAATATTAATCCAGCAAATTGACACAATGAGTTCAATTGCATCAGCGTTTTCTAACTTTGCTAAAATGCCAACTCAAAACAGAGAAGAACTTAATGTTGTAAAAGTTGTAAAATATGCTTTAGATATATTTACAGAAGATTATATTTTATACTTCCCTAAAAAAGAAGAAATTATAGCAAAATTAGATAAAACACAATTAATTAGAATTGTTACCAATTTAGTTAAAAATGCTACACAAGCTTTAGATGAGGTTGAAAATAAAAAAATTGAAGTAACAGTTTCTGATGATGAGAAAAATGTTATTATTGTTGTTGCAGACAATGGTAAAGGAATTTCATTTGAAGATAAAGAAAAGATTTTTGAACCAAAATTTACTACTAAATCAAGCGGAATGGGCTTAGGTTTAGGAATGGTAAAAAACATTGTAGAAGCTTATAATGGAACCATTACTTATACAACACAAAAAGATACAGGAACAGTTTTTAAAATAATAGTACCAAAAAAATAATATTATGAATTTCGATACTATATTAATTGAGCAACAGGAGAGTATTGCCACAATTATAATAAACAGACCAAAAAAATTAAATGCCTTAAATAAAGATACAATTCTAGAATTACACCAAGCATTTAAATTTTTAGAAAACGACACCTCTGTAAAAGTTATTATTATAACAGGAAGCGGTGAAAAAGCTTTTGTTGCCGGAGCCGATATTTCTGAATTTGCAGATTATAATGTAGAAGAAGGAACTGAATTAGCTAGAGAAGGTCAAAACATACTATTCGATTTTGTTCAAAATTTAAGTACACCAGTAATTGCAGCCATTAACGGCTTTGCACTTGGTGGCGGATTAGAATTAGCAATGGCAGCACATTTTAGAGTAGCAAGTTCCAATGCTAAAATGGGATTGCCAGAAGTAAGTTTAGGTGTTATTCCAGGCTATGGAGGTACGCAACGTTTACCACAATTAGTAGGCAAAGGAAAAGCTATGGAAATGATTATGACCGCTGCTATGATTTCTGCTGAAGAAGCTAAACAATACGGTTTGGTAAATTATGTTGTAGAGCAAAATGAACTAATTCCTTTATGTGAAAAATTAGCAAGTAAAATTATTAAAAATTCTTCAGTTGCAATTAGTGCTGCAATTAAAGCCATAAATGCAAACTACACCAATTGCGTAAACGGATACAGTGTAGAAATTGAACAATTTGGCGTTAGTTTTGGCACTGAAGATTTTAAAGAAGGAACAACTGCTTTTTTAGAAAAACGCAAGCCCGAATTTGAATAAAATTATTTAACAAAAAAAGCTGTTTGAAAACTAAATTTCAAACAGCTTTTTTAAAATATATTAGTACGTATTAACCCTTTGGTTTATCTCTATTCATTTCAAGAATGTCAACATTTGTAGCTTCAACACCTAAAAAGTATTTACTAAAATGATCGGCACGTAACCAAAAAGAATATTCTGTCATTCTTCCAAAACTATGACGTTGTCCAGGCATTAACATAAATTTAAATCGCTTATTTGCTTTAATCAACGCATCAGCCATTCTAATAGTTCCTCCAGGGTGTACATTATTATCTACATCTCCATGAATTAACATTAAATTACCTTTTAAATTTGCTGCTAACGATTGATTTTTATCAATATCATATTTGTATTTTATACTTCCATCAGCTTGCATTTCTTCTTTAACACCATGGTGTGTTTCACTCCACCAACTATTGTATATAGAATTATCGTGATTTCCAGCTGAAGAAACCGCAGCTTTAAAGAAATCTGGATATACTAACATAGCTGCTGTAGACATAAATCCACCACCTGAATGACCGTAAATTCCAACTTTATCAATATCAATAAAATCGTGTTTATCTGCTAATTGTTCAGCAATATATTTTTTATCGGCTAAACCATAATCTCTTAGGTTACCATACCCATAATTATGATACCATTTAGAACGGTCTGGATGCCCTCCTCTATTACCAACAGTTACAACAATAAAACCAACCTGCGCCATACGATCTAAACGATCCATACGAATAGAAAATGCTTTATTTACAGCTTCGGTTTGTGGTCCAGGATATACATATTCTAATAAAGGATATACTTTGGTAGAATCAAAATCGAAAGGTTTATACATAACACCATACAAATCTGTTATTCCATCATTAGCTTTCATTTTAAAAGTTTCTGGAAATTTATATCCTGTAGCAAATAGTTGTGATAAATCTGCTTCTTCTAAACTCATAACAAGAGCACCTGTATTACTTCTTAATTCAGATTTTGGAGTGCTGTCTACTCTAGAATAATTACTTACAAAATATTTATTAGAATCAGACATACTAACATCTGTAGTAAAATCTCCAGGATTTAAAGTTTTTAAGCCCGATCCATTTAAATTAATACGGTATAAATGTTCGTAATAAGGATCCATAGTTCTATCTACACCGTTTGCTGTAAAATACATTACGCGAGACTTTTCATCAATCCCTTCAAAACCAGATACGTGGTAAGGTCCGTTTGTAATTTGGTTTTTTAAATTTCCTTTTGAGTCATATAAATAATAATGTCCCCAACCATCGCGTTCAGCCCAGAACAACATTTCAGTTTCATTATTAAACAATACAAATTCTTTCTCTTCAATATAAGTATTAAAACGCTCTTCAATTAAAACCTCAACATCTCCTGTATTGATATCTGCAACACAAATGTCTAATTTTTTACGATCTCTACTTATAGTACTAAAATAAATTTTTCCTTTTTCTGAAAGTAATAATGATGGTTTAAACTCGTCACTAGCCTCAGATTTTTTATACTTATGTCTGTAAACAGAAATACTTTGTTGCTTAACCGTATCTAACTTTACATTTAAAATTTCTTTTGAAGGAATATCAAATACTTGTAATTCTGTTTTATAATATTCTTGTTCTCCTGGCATATGGTATTTATAGGTTTCTAAAGTTGGTCTTTTTTTAGAAACTGAATTAATTACCCATAAATCTTTAATATCTCTAGCGTCTGTTTTTTGATAAATAAACTTTTTAGAATCTCTTGTCCAAAGACCTCTAACACCCTTTCTATCGTCCTTTTTTTCTTCTTTAGTTTCGTTATTTTCACCTCTAGAGCTTCCATAACCATAATTTTCAACACCATCTGTTGTCCATTGGTTTTCAACAATTGTTGAATCTTTTTCATCTTTAAGAGCTTTTAAAAAGTTCTCTTTATCCATCCAATATAAGTTGAAATTTTTTGAATATAAGACTACACTACTATCTGGAGATATGTTTGCCCAATATTTTCTTTTACTATCTTTTTTAGAATTATCTATTACTGTTAAGCCGTTACCACCTAATTTATATTCTAGAAAATATACTTTTTTCTCCATTTTTGGCTTTTGCTTTTTAGCCTTTTTGGTTCTGGTAGAATCTTTTCTTACAGCATCTCTATTTTTTTCTTTTTTATCATCTTTAGCTTCCACTTCTTCTGTTGAAGTAATTCTAAATTGAATTGCAGTTTCATTTTTAACAAATTTAAAGTTAAATCTAGGTAAATGCTGACCATCATATGGATCTTTGGTTATTTCAGTTAACCATTTAGCCATTTTATCGTTATCAAATAATTTTGTTCTGGTTTTTTTATCTGCATCAACTAAATAGTAATTAGAACCTTCAGAGGTTTTATATTGATACCAAAAACGGTTGCCATTTTTTAACCAGTTTGGCCTTACAGAAGTAGAGTGCACTAATTTGGCAAGATTAGTTGGCGAAAATTTAGAAGCCAACCTATAATTTGGCACTGGTACATCTGATGTTGGTTTATCTTGTGCTAAACCAGCGTAAGTACCTATAATAAAGAACAAAAAAATTATTTTTTTCATGATTTTAAAGTTAGGTTATAATTAATTTAAGCGATAAATTTCTTTAAAACTATTAACATAGCAATTGTGTATTTAAATTTTATCATTTCTTTAACAAAAAAGGCGCTCATTTTTTCAATGAAGCGCCTTTAAAATATTTTTTATTGAAATAAAAACTTACATTTTCATAAGCCAACTTTTTACATCAACTTCTTTTTTAATAATTTCTTTTAATTCAGAAATTTTAACGCGTTGTTGCTCCATAGTGTCTCTATGACGAATTGTTACAGAATCATCCGTTAATGTATCGTGATCTACAGTAATACAAAATGGTGTTCCAGCAGCATCTTGCCTTCTATAACGTCTACCAACAGCATCTTTCTCATCGTAATTAACATTAAAGTCCCATTTTAAATCTTCAACAATTTTTCTAGCAATTTCTGGCAATCCATCTTTTTTAACCAATGGTAAAATTGCAGCTTTAGTTGGAGCTAAAACAGCTGGTAATTTTAATACTGTACGTGTTGTTCCATTTTCTAATGCCTCTTCTTGTAAAGCGTGTGAAAAAACAGCTAAGAACATACGATCTAAACCTATTGAAGTTTCCACAACATAAGGCACATAGCGTTCATTTATTTCAGGATCGAAATATTGTAATTTTTTTCCTGAGAATTTTTCATGGCTTGATAAATCAAAATCAGTACGAGAATGAATTCCTTCTAATTCTTTAAATCCAAAAGGAAATTTAAATTCAATATCTGCAGCAGCATCTGCATAATGTGCTAATTTTTCGTGATCGTGGAAACGGTAACTATCTTCACCCATACCTAAAGAAAGGTGCCATTTTAAACGGGTTTCTTTCCACTGCTCATACCATTCTTTTTGTGTTCCAGGACGTACAAAAAATTGCATTTCCATTTGTTCAAACTCTCGCATACGGAAAATAAACTGACGCGCAACTATCTCGTTTCTAAACGCTTTACCAGTTTGTGCAATTCCAAAAGGAATTTTCATTCTTCCAGTTTTTTGTACGTTTAAAAAGTTAACAAAAATACCTTGAGCGGTTTCTGGACGTAAATATAAATCCATTGCAGTATCTGCAGATGCACCTAATTTTGTTCCAAACATTAGGTTAAATTGCTTAACTTCTGTCCAGTTTTTTGAGCCTGATAAAGGACACCCTATCCCTAACTCTTCAATTAAAGCTTTTACATCGGCTAAATCTTCTTTTTCTAAAGATTTACCCATACGCTGTAAAATAGCATCACCTTTTTCTTTATAACCAACTACACGTGGATTTGTTGCTAAAAATTGTTCTTTATCGAAAGATTCACCAAAACGTTTAGCTGCTTTTGCAACTTCTTTTTCAATTTTAGCATCTAATTTTCCAACATAGTCTTCAATTAAAACATCGGCTCTATATCTTTTTTTAGAATCTTTATTATCAATTAAAGGATCATTAAAAGCATCAACATGGCCAGATGCTTTCCAAATTGTTGGATGCATAAATATTGCTGAATCTAAACCTACAATATTCTCATGCATTTGCACCATTGCTTTCCACCAATAGTCTCTAATATTTTTCTTTAACTCAACACCGTTTTGAGCATAGTCGTACACTGCGCTCAAACCATCGTATATTTCACTTGATTGAAATACGTATCCGTATTCTTTAGCGTGTGAAACTACTTTTTTAAATTTATCTTCTTGATTTGCCATAATGCAAAAATAGTAAAGGTTTTAGTACAAAAAAACAAAAAAGTGGAAATAGCCTAAACTATTTCCACCTAATTAACATTAAATAAAATTAATCTGGAGTTACGTTTATTACTTTAAGGTTATTTTAGTTGCCCCAACAATATTACTTTCTATATAAATATTAACAGCATAAACACCTCTTTCTATTAAGTCTCTATCAACTTCTACTAAACTAACAACATCTATTGCTTCATTTAAATAATTTATAGTTGTGGTATCGCTGTAATTTACAGTTTCATTATTAAGTATTGTTACTTTTCCTTTACTTGCAATAGTTGTACCTGTTGTTACATCTATTATTTGAATGTAAACTTGACGTTCGCCTTTTTCAGAAATTTCGTTTTTTTCAACTGTAAAATTAATTCTAAAAGCATCTGTATTTCTTGCTCTAGAAGTTTCTACTAATTTACCATTGTTTCTTTCTCTCATTGCTAACACCTTAGCCGAGCTAACTTTTAAAACAGATCCTATTGCTACTTTTTCCGCTAAACTTATGTTTTGAAGAGACAAAGTATCGTTCACTGCAATTTGTCTGGTGATATGAACTCTTGCACTATCTAAATCTTTAGATAATAAATTATTTGCACCGGTTAAAGAATCAGTCATAAAAAATAAACGTCTGTTTGTTTTTTCTAACTCTGCAATTTGTTTTTTATATCGAAATATTAAATTAAGATTTGAAGCTTTTAGGTTTTTTATTGAATCTCTTAACGCTATAATACGATCTCTTTCAAATGCTAATTCGTTAGACATAGATGTATTTTGCCCAATTGCATCTTCGTATTTAACAATCATATTGTCTAAATTTAGCTCAATTTCTTCTTTCTCAACTGTGATGGCATCTGTTAGCTTTTTTTGTTGATTCATATTGTAAAAAGTAAAAGCTAACACTCCAATTAAAAGAATTGCTAAAACAATTACAATAATTTTACTATTTGATTTCTTTTCTTCTTCCATGGTTTAAAAATTAATTAAGGGTTTACAATTAAACGTAAAACGTAAAATTAAATTATAATTTAACACTAAAATATTGGGATTTTATTTTCTGAGGATTTATAAATTTAGTAACTTATTTTAACATATCATAATTTTTTTTGTACTTTAAAAAAGTTATGAATTTTCTTAAAGATATATTTACCATTTTTTATCCAGATATTTGCCTGTGTTGCAAAGATCAATTAACAACTAACGAGGAATTAGTTTGTATTAGCTGCCGGCACGATTTACCTACAACAAACTTTACTAACCAACCAGATAATATTGTAGAAAAAATATTTTATGGAAGAGTTGCTATTGTAGAAGCCACAAGTTTATTTTATTTTTTAAAAAAAGGAAAAGTACAAGAATTAATACACCAATTAAAATATAAAAATCAACAAAAAGTTGGAACATTTATTGGAGATTGGCTAGGCGAAATTATACTCGAATCTGAAAGGTTTAAAACAATTGACTGTATAATTCCAGTACCTCTACATAAGAAAAAACAACAACTACGTGGTTATAATCAAGTTTCAAATTTTGGTAAAAGCTTGTCTCAAAAACTAAATATTCCCTTTTATGAGGATATATTATTAAAAAAATCAGCAACCAAAACACAAACTAAAAAATTGCGCTTAGAACGGTGGAAAAACTCTAAACACCAATTTACAATACAAAACAATACTACTTTTAACTGCAAACATATTCTTTTAATTGACGACATTATTACAACTGGTGCAACATTAGAGGCTTGTATAAATGCTTTTAAAGACTATAAAAACATTAAAATTAGTATTGCAACTATGGCTTATACCCAATAAAAAAATTCAAAAATATAATACCTGAATAATTACTGCGTTTTTTTAATAAAATAATTGTTATTTTGTATCCAAAATAAATTTATATGAGGTTATCTTTATTAAAATTACTAAGTGTTTTAATACTTGCAAGTGTACTTTTTAGTTGTGCTAAAAGAGGAACTCCAACTGGTGGAGCTAAAGATACTATTCCTCCTGTATTACAAAAAGCTATACCTAGTAATGAAACAGTAAATTTTAAGGAAAAGAAAATAAGAATATATTTTGATGAGTATGTAAAATTGAAAGATGTAAACACACAACTTATTATTTCACCTCCTCAAAAAAATGAACCTATAATAACACCTACCGGTACCGCAAGTAAATTTATTACTATAAAAATTCTAGATACTTTAGATGCCAATACCACATATTTATACAATTTTGGAAACAGTATAGTAGATTATAACGAAGAAAATGAATTAGGAAACTTTAAGTATGTTTTTTCAACTGGATCTTATATCGATTCTTTAGAAGTTAGAGGTGAAGTAACGGACCCTTCTGTAAAAGGAATTGTAAAAGATTTAGACATAATGCTTTACGAATATGATACTGCATATACAGATTCTATTATTTTTAAACAAAAACCAAGGTACCTTTCAAACACTTTAGATACTTCTTTATACGAAATAACAAATGTAAAAAAAGGTAAATACCTACTTATGGCATTAAAAGATGCTAATAACAATAAAATTTATGATCCTGAAATTGACAAAATAGGTTATATTGAAGACACCGTAATATTTCCAACTGATAGCGTATACAATTTTACAATTTTTAAAGAAATACCAAAATTAAGTGTAATAAAACCTAAAGAAGTAAATAGCGGACATTTAATTTTTGGTTACAAAGGAAAAGCTAACGATTTAATAATTGAACTTTTATCCGATACACCTGACGATTTTAAATCTGAAATTATTTACGAAGCTAATAAAGATACTATAAACTTTTGGTACACTCCTTTTGAAGCAGATTCTTTAAATTTCACGGTATCTAAAGGCGAATATTATGAAGAGTTTACAGCCAATTTAAGAAGTTCTAAAAAAGATACATTAAGAATTCTGAATGGAAGCGGTAATACATTAAATTTAAGAGATACACTTTCTATAATTTCAAACACACCAATTATTAAAGTTGACACTTCTTTTATTTCGGTAAAAGTTCAAGACTCTATAAAAGTTGATTTTCAACCAATTTTAGCAGAATCTAAAACCAAATTATATCTAAATTTTGATAGAAAACCAGACTCTAAATATGCTGTTGAAATACTACCAAAAGCTATTACCGACATTTATAAAACCGTAAACGATACTTTAACGTTTAACGCTACCACTAAATTAGTTAAAGATTACGGAATTATAAATACTACCATAAAAAGTAAGATTAAATCTTCTTTTATAATTGAATTAATAGACAGTAAAGAAAAAGTAGTTAGAGTTGCTAAATTAAGCGACATAGGTACCGTTCAATTCGAGCTTTTAGAACCTGGAGTGTATTTTGTTAGAGTTACAACCGATATAAATAACAATGGAATTTGGGACACAGGAAACTTTTTAGAAAAACGACAACCAGAAAAAATTAAGTTTTTTGATAAAGAAATTGAATTAAAAGCCAACTTTGAACTTAATGAAACTTTTACCGTAGACTAATTAATTTTATTTAACAATCTTTTTTATTAATTTTCCTACGGTTAATCCTTGTACTATAATTGAAAAAACAACTATTATATAAGTAATCACTAAAAATAAATCGCGATGCATTTCTGTAGTTAAACTTAGTGCCAATGCTATAGAAATTCCTCCACGCAAGCCTCCCCAAGTCATAATCAAATTGGTTTTTGGTACAAAATCTAATTTTTTAGCATATAGCTTAATAGGCAACATTAACGATAAGTAACGTGCAAATAATAATGTTGGAATCAATAATAAACCTGCTAAAATATACATACTGTTATAAGTAAGAATTAGTAATTCCATACCTATTAAAACAAACAATACCGTATTTAAAAGAATATCAATCAATTCCCAAAATTTATCTACATATTGCTCGGTAATTTTACTCATAGACGACTTTCTAACAGTATCCGTACCAACTATTAAACCTGCAGTAACCATAGCTAAGGGAGCAGATAAATGTAAGTATTGTGCTAAAACAGTTCCTCCCATTACAGCTGCAAGCGTTATAATTACCTCAACATCGTAATCGTCAATAGATTTTAAAAGTCTATATGTAAACCAACCTAATAAAAGCCCAAGAGCAATTCCACCAACCACTTCAACTAAAAACATTTCGGCAATAGTTCCAAAAGTAACAGTTCCACTACCTTTTGCAATCTGATAAATTGTTAAAAAAACGACAACCCCAACTCCATCATTAAATAAAGACTCCCCTACAATTTTAGTTTCCAATATTTTTGGAGCAGCCACTTGTTTTAAAATTCCTAAAACAGCAATTGGATCGGTTGGAGATATTAGAGCTCCAAAAAGTAAACAATAAACAAAGTTTACATCTATATTTACTAATTTTAGCAAAAAGAATGAAAAAACTCCAATTAAAAAAGTTGAAATTAAAGTACTAAATGTAGCAAATATTAAAATTGGTTTTCTCTGTACTTTTAATTGTTGAAAATTGGTATGTAAAGCTCCAGCAAATAACAAAAAACTTAACATTACATCTAATAAAACCGTTTTAAAATCTATTTGTGTTATAAATAATTTTTCTTGTTCTAATAGCGTATTATCAAACATACTTGTGGCTAAAACCAACAATGTAAAAACAATTGTAATTACCATTAAACCAATAGTAGTTGGCATTTTTAAAAACCGAACATTTATATAACCAAAAAAGGCAGCAATAACTACTAATGTAGAAATAATGGCAAATAAACTCATTTTATATAAACTTTAGTAATTGTAATATAACTCCTAAATGAATTCCTTCGTGGTACATATTAAATTGTACAGCATCATCAACAGAATTTAAAGTTACACCAATACTTGTTGTATAGGTATTATATTTTTGAAAAATACCTACTTCATAATCATCCTCTAATCTTACAGGCAATTTCAATAATAATTCTTTAATTTCATCAAATTCTTCAGCAGCTATTATACCATTGGGTGCAGTACCTTTTTTATACTTTTCTATCATTTCTTCTGAAACCAAACATTTTAATCCAGAATTTTTGTAACATAATAATTGTTGTGTTACTACTAAATGAGCAATATTCCAAGCGATATTATTATTAAAACCTTCTGGAATTTTGTTTAATTGCTCGTTAGATAAATTAGCTGTAACTTTTAAAAGAAGTTTTCTTGTTTGAAGTAAATCGTCAAATTTTAGGTGCATACTATTGTTTTTTAAAATTATTCAAATTTAAAATAAAAACACAGTAAATTTACATTTACAATAATTTTATATCGATGAAAAAAATTTACTACTTAAAAACTTGCGATACTTGTAGAAGAATTCTGAAAGAAATGGACACTTCTGAATATATTATACAAGAAATAAAAACCGAACCAATAACGGTACTTCAATTAGAAGAAATGTACAACTTAACTAAAAGTTATGAAGTTTTGTTTAGCAAAAGAGCTAAAAAGTACAAACAGATGGATTTAAAAAATCAGAATTTAAGCGAAAAAGACTACAAACAATTAATTTTAGATGAATATACTTTTTTAAAACGCCCTGTAATTATTAATAACAACGATATTTTTGTAGGAAATACTAAAAAATTAGTCAGTTTTATTAAATAAACTTCAACAAAAAAGAAGATTACTGCATTTTTAGAGCAAATATCATAATTTATCTAAAATGTAACATTTATCGTTTGAAATATTTTTTATAAAAACTATATTGTGCTTTTACTAAACAATATAACTAATTATGAAAAAACATTTATTACTATTAGTTGCTCTAATAATAGCAACAAGTGCAAGTGCACAAGAATTTTATGTAAGCGCAAGTGGAGGATATTCTATTTCTAGTGCTGGAATACTTACTGGAACATCTTTAAATGATGGTCAAACTAAAGCTACTAATCATTATGGTAGTTATGGAGAAGGTACTAATTTTCAATTTCGTGTCGGTAAAATGTTTAATAAAACTTTTGGAGTAGAAATTGGTTTTGCATATTTGCATGGAGCAGATCAAGTAATTGACAGTTATGATAATTATTATGCTACTTCTGTATTTCCAATACCAAATTTAGGAGATTCTGACCCAGCAACTTTACTTGTTAACGATGTTACAAAAGGAAATGCACATGCAAGAGCCTATGGTTTATCTTTAGCTATTGTCTACAACTTTAATGAACATATCTATGGTAAATTTGGTGCAATTACCAAAGTTGGTGGTAAAACAGAAGCTACAGCAACAAATGTAGTGAATGTAACATTAACTGAAAATGTTTATGCTCCAGCTCCGGCTCCAGCAGGAACTATTGCAATACCAGCAGGCACACCTATAAAAACAGTTACTACAGACGTAGAACAAGAATACCATGGTAGAGTTCCTCTAGGATTTATTGCTGCTTTAGGATATAAACATGCTATAAGTGATAATTTAAATTTCTTTGCTGAATTAGAATACTTAGGTATAAATGTTACAAGAGATAACTCTGAGTATACAAAATTCACATCAGTTGATGTTAGCCATTTAGGTGCTCCAACTACTACTACAACTATTGATCAATTACCTTCAACAGAAGTTACTTATGAAGATTCAGTAGCCAACCCAAATAATGACCCATCAGTGGCATTATCATCTGTTGCTCCTTATTCATCGTTTGGACTTAACATTGGTATTTCATATACTTTTGGTAAAAAATAAACGCATTAAAACAACATAAAAAAGCCATTTAGATTAATTTCTAAATGGCTTTTTTTATAATTAATTACTTGTAATATTTAAATTAGATTTTTCAATAATTTTATTTAAATCCTTTTCTAAAATTTTAGTTTTTGCACCAATTAAAATATAATCATTATCACTTTTTACTTTTAAAACTATTTCTTTAATTGTATTCTTATTTTTTAAAAAATAAAGTTGAACCTTATCACCATTTTGGGCAACTCTAAAAAAGGTTGCATACTTCTTTCTTTTAATAAATCTATTTAACTTTTTATCTAACACCTCTTCTGAATTAGAAAAAACCATTAATTCGTAGTGTTTTACCTTTCTTAATAATGCTTTAAATTCACCCAAATCTTCTTTAGGCACAAACATATTACCTACAAAAGCAGATACGTTTATAGATAAATCTGAATCGTGTTGATTTTCTTTATAAAAAGAATGAAAAGATGATTTAGTTGCGCAAGAAGTTAAAATTAATGCAACTGCTAAAATTATAATATTTTTTTTCATAAAAAAGATGTTTAATCTATGACGATTAAACATCTTTTCTGTAACTATTTATCCAAATTATTTTTTGGCATATAACATTGGGTTTGTATCCTCATCGTTATACATTTTCATTTGTTTGTATACTTTTACGTATTTATCACCAGAAGCATAATCTGCTAATAAATCGTCTATTGCAGTAGATAAATCTACACGTTGTTCTAACAACACATTTAATTTTTCTTGGCATTTAGCTCTATGTTCTTCAGAAGCCGACTCTCTTGTAGCCTCTTCGTTCATATGATAAATTTTTAAAGCTAAAATAGAAAGTCTGTCTATTGCCCAAGCAGGTGTTTCAGAATTAATTTTTGCACCTTCTTTTACTTTTACATCTTTAAATTTATTTAAAAAGTAACTATCAATATACTCCACCATATCTGTTCTATCTTGGTTTGAAGCATCAATTTTACGTTTTAAAACTATAGCTTCAACAGGATCAATATCTGGTAAACGAATAATATCTTCATAATGCCATTGCACAGTATCTATCCAATTTTTTCTGTACAATAAATGCTCAAAAGAATTTTTATCATACGGATTTTCAAAAGGTTGATCTACACTATCTATAATGTGATATTTTTCGATTACTTCATCAAAAAGTTTGTTGTATTGTTCTGCTTTCATAATTGTTTCTCTAAAATATGTAAATATTCAACTGTCTTAGTTGCTTTGTGATTTCTGTTTTCTGTTTTATCGGCTTTAAAGCGTTGATAATCGGTTGTTTTTAAGCTGTATTTTCCGAAAGCACTCATAATGCTACTTATCTCATTTTCAGACATTAAACCCTCGTTATTATAACTTAAAAAAATGTATTTAAAGTTAGCATTTTTTATCAATTCTACGAAGGATTTTTTAACTTCATTTTTCTTACAATATGAAGACTTATAATAGCTTCTTAAACCTGTTTTACCTTGCGGTTTAAAAGAATCGTATTTAGCAATAGTAGTTAACAAATGGTAATTAGAACCATATTGGCGTGCGTTATATGGCGGATCTAAATATAAAATATCTCCTTTTATTTTTTTTATCAATTCATTTCCATCTTCATTAAAAACTTGATGCGAATTTTTTGTAATTCCAAAAACAGCTGGCTCAATAAGCATTTTTTTTTGTGCAGATTTTTTTATGTTTTTTAAATACGCTCCATAAACCGAAGCTGTATTTGCTACTTTATCTGCACCTTCAATTAAAGATGCTAACAAAAAATAATATGTATTGTCATTAATTTTATTGGTAGTTTTCCAAATTTCAATTTGCTGACGAATAGCATCTATTTTTTTTCCATTTTCTGAAGAGAAATACAACCTGCCTTCACTTCCATTTTCGCAATAATTTTGAAAAATAAAACCTTCAACTCCTTCTAAATTATTTAAAAAATCGATTTCTTTTTCAATTGCTATTGATGTATAATTTCCTATATAATTTCTATTTAATACATAGCTGTAGAATTCAACATCATTTGCAATAACTTGTTTTACTAGAGGCTTAAAATTACGACCTACAATTCCAGTACCAGCAAATAAATCGCAAAAAATAAGTTGAGAAACATCCTCTTTAACAGTATCTATTATTGCAGTTTTTAAAAACGATGCTAATTTATGTTTAGAACCTATATAATTCACTATTCAATATTGTTTTATATTACTGCAAGCGTTTGTTTACTTCAGTTGTATTTTAATGTTGTAAAGGCTTCTACTTCTCTAAGCCGACAAACTGCCAACTGCAAATTACTAACTATTTAATAGCCCAAATAACATCGGATTTTATTAGTTGATTCTGAAAATAGAAACTCTCTAAATTTTGAGCATCAAAAGTACTTAAATAAGTTGAAATAATTTTTTGAAGCCATAGAATTTCAGATTTTAACTTCCAATTATCTTTTGGATTGTTATAGTCTAATACAACTAAAAAAAGGCGATTTTTTAAATGATGTCTTTTTTGCTGACTTTGATTTTTATAAAACCATTCTATAAGTTCTCGTGTGTGTTCTATAGCATAAGGGACCGATTTATTAAAACCCTTAGGAAAAACCGTTGTTTTATGATCGAAAGGAATGTTTGAAATATAGAAATCGGTGTATTTATCTTTTGAATTTTTATGAGCAATTACTTGTTCATGTTCACAAAAAGAAGCTTCAATTGCTTTTGCCGACCAAAAATTAAACCATCTGTTTAGTGCATAATTTTTTAAATCTAAATACGCATCGCTATTTTTAAAATTTGCATCAATTTGAGCTAAAAGTGCCTCAAAATTATTGGTTTTATAAATAAAATTAGTAGCATTATCTAAATTATTGGTTTGCTTTCTTCCCCAGATATAGGGAAAATCTAATCTTTTTTTTAATTCTTTTTCTAGCTGTAAAATGTTCATTAGCACTAATGTACACTTTTTATTAGTACAAACCTAACAGGTTTTGGAAACCTGTTAGGTTTAAAACACTGAATTATTTCTAGCGAAAAAAACAACACCGAAAACCTAAAACCCTTTCTTAATTAATACAAATAACTGCTTTCAGAAACTTGCTAAACTTAAAAATCAACCTATAAAACCTTAAAATACAGAATTGCTTTAAGCTAATACAACCCTAAAAGGTTTTGGAAACCTGTTAGGTTTAAAACACTGAATTATTTCTAACGAAAAAACAACACCAAAAAACTAAAACCCTTTCTTAATTAATACAAATAACTGCTTTCAGAAACTTGTTAGACTTAAAAATCAACCTATAAAACCTTAAAATGCAAAATTGCTTTAAGCTAATACAACCCTAAAAGGTTCTAGAAACCTGTTAGGTTTAGCTATTCTAATAAATAATTGCGAATGGCTTCAATATTTAATTTTTTCATGTTGTGCACAAACTTAAAATTATCAATATCATTAAAAAGCTGAATTACTATTAATCTTTTTAATAATGTTGGTTTTGTTGAAATCAAACTTTTATAAGAAGAATATTTATAGTTTTCAAATTCTGAAAAACTATGATGTTTAGAGTTTGTATTTACATATACAATTAGATTGTATAAATATGTTTCATCACTAATTTTAATTCGTTTTAAATGTTCTTGAAACAAACTACCAGTTCTTTTATATTGTTTATTAATAGCTTTTGTATAAGCATTAAATAAATTTGAGAAAGGTTGGTGCAATTTGCTTTTCTCATTTCTAATTTTTTCTGGAAGCGTTTCTAAGTCTTTAATTCTTATAATAAAATGAAAATGATTAGGAAGTAGGCAATAACTATAAATATCGCAAATTGGCAGTAGGTATTTTTTAACTAATGCTAAAAAATAAATGTAATTCTCATCATTTTTAAAAATACACTCTTTATTGTTGCCTCTATTGTATAAATGATAAAAATTTGATGGTTGAAAAGGTTGATATTTCATAGCTTTTTTAATTTAATAAATTAAACTACAAAAATCTGTATTGAAAACCTAACAAGCTTTAGAAACTTGTTAGACTTAAAAATCAACCTATAAAACCTTAAAATGCAGAATTGTTTTAAACAAACACAAACCTAACAGGTTTTAGAAACCTGTTAGGTTTAGTATATTAATATTATAAAAACTTACGCTCTATAAGATCTATTAAACGTTGTTCATATTCACTTTTATCGCTCCAATTATAATCTGGTTTCACAAAATTATTTAGAAAATCTTTAGCTTCCGTTTCAGTTTTAAATGAATTTAATTGTGATAAAACTCGGTTAAAATCTTCTTGGCTTCCTTCAAATAAATGTTTTACAAATGCTATTCTATCGTTTAAACCTATTTGTAAATTATTTTTAAATAACGTATCGTTTATAGAACGTTTTTTTTCTGTAACTACAGGAGTCTCTTCAACAACTGGATTTTCTTTAGTTGCTTTTTCAAAAAGATTTGTTGCAACATCGGCAGAAATAGCATCTTTAAATTCTTCTTCTAATGTAGCTGATTTAGGGTCTTCAGTTTTTTCAGAAATAACTGTTGATGTTTCCTTTGGAATATCTGGAGTATCTGGAATATCTTCAATAGAAAATGCCGTTTCTTGTTCTAAGGTTAAATCCTGTTCTTTTTCCTGTTCTTTTGTTACTTCAATTATAGATTCAACCGTTTTAACAATTTCAGGTTCTTCAATAATAGTAGTTATAGTTTCTTTTACTTTTTCTGTTGCTTCAACCGTTTCAACAACCTCATCAACTGTTTCGCTTTTCTCTACTTTTTCAAGCTCCTCAGCTATTTCAAAATCTCCAATACTATTTAAATTTTCTTCAACAAACTTTAAAATTGTCAATTTTTCGTAGATAGCTTGTGCTTTTTTATGCAAAATAGTTACATCGTTATTTTTTAGTTCTAAAATACTATGTGCCAGATGCTCTAATTCAGCTTCTAATTTTTTGTGCATAAGTTGATATCTTTATTGATTATTGATATGTTATTTTTAATAAATTTGTACGAATTCAGAAAAACAGTAATTTCTGCATTACAAATTAAACAATTTAATTCGAAAAAAAATACTATTAAGTATTACATTCGGTTATAAATAAAAAAATACAATAACCTTTGAAGCGTGAAATTACAAAATGTTTCTTGAAAATACAGTAAATCATACCGAACAATTTGGCTGGATAGAAGTTATTTGTGGCTCTATGTTTTCTGGTAAAACAGAAGAACTAATACGAAGACTAAAACGCGCCCAGTTTGCAAAGCAAAAAGTAGAGATTTTTAAACCCGAAATAGACACAAGATACGACGAAGAAAAAGTGGTATCTCATGATTCTAATGAAATACGTTCAACACCAGTACCATCTTCTGGAAATATTAGACTTTTAGCCACAGATGTTGATGTTGTTGGTATTGATGAAGCTCAGTTTTTTGATGATGAAATTGTTGCTGTTTGTAACGATTTAGCAAACCGAGGAATTCGTGTAATTGTTGCAGGACTAGATATGGATTTTAAAGGAAATCCGTTTGGACCGATGCCTGCCCTAATGGCAACAGCAGAATATGTAACCAAAGTACATGCCGTTTGCACACGTACAGGAAATTTAGCACATTATAGCCATAGAACTGCTACTAGTGATGCTTTAGTGCTATTAGGTGAAACTCAAGAATATGAACCCTTAAGCAGGGCAGCATATTACAAAGTTATACAAGAGGAAAAAAAGAAAAAAGCAGAACAACTTAAAAATGGAAAATAACCACGTTTCTGTGCTTGAAATAGATTTAAATGCTATTGATTTTAATCTAGAATTTTTCAAATCTAAACTTAAACCATCTACCAAAACACTTATTGTAGTTAAAGCTTTTGGTTACGGATCAAGCGCTATTGAAATTGCAAAATTTTTAGCACCAAAAGCAGCTTATTTTGCTGTTGCTTACCTTGATGAAGGTATTGCACTACGCAACGCAGGCATTAAAACACCTATTTTAGTACTACACCCTCAAAAAGTAAATATTGAAAAAATAATTCGCTTTAATTTAGAGCCTAATATTTATAGCACCAATATTTTAAATGCTTTTATAGACACTGCATCTACTTTAAATCTTAAAAATTACCCTATTCATATAAAATTTAATACTGGTTTAAACAGATTGGGTTTTACTAAAAAAGATATTTCTAAAATTGCAACCATAATAAATAACCAAACTGCTGTAAAAGTAGCTTCTGTTTTTTCTCATATAGCTGCAAGTGAAGATTTAAATGAGCGTGCATTTACCTTACAACAAATTACTACTTTTAATACACTAGCTGCAGAACTTACCAGTAAATTACCAAATATACCTTTTAAACATATGCTAAATACCTCAGGTATTATAAATTATGCTAAGGAAGCGCAATTTGATATGGTACGTCTAGGAATTGGTTTATTTGGTTTTGGAAATGAAGACAAATACACCAAACAATTAAAAAATGTATTGACTTTAAAATCTGTAATCTCTCAAATTCATACTATTGAAAAAGGAGAAACCATAGGTTACAACCGTGCTTTTAAAGCCGATTCAACTATAAAAACAGCAACAATACCAATTGGACATGCTGATGGAATTTCTAGACAATTACATAATGGAAAAGGATTTGTTTATATTAACAACACAAAAGCTCCTATTCTTGGAAATGTTTGTATGGACATGATAATGGTTGATGTTACAACTATAGATTGCCTTGAAGGAGATGAAGTTATAGTTTATAAAGACCAATTCCATATTGAAACATTAGCCGAAAAAATACACACAATTCCGTATGAAATTCTAACCGCAATTTCACAAAGAATAAGACGCGTGTTAAAAAAGTGTTAAAGAAATAAAAAAATTTATTACATTAGCGGCAACTTAATAATTAACTAAAATTAAAAAAATGGGAATGTTAAAAGAATTCAAGGACTTTGCAATGAAGGGAAACCTTATTGATATTGCAGTAGGTTTTGTAATGGGTGCCGCATTTAAAAGTGTTGTAACTTCATTTACAGGAGGTATTGTTTCTCCACTAATTGGTTTAATATTTAATTCTGACTTAAAAGATTTAAAATATATTGTAAAAGAAGGGGTTGCTGATGAAGCTGGAAAAGTTGTAGGTGAAGTAGCTGTACTATATGGAGATTTTTTAACAAATGTAATTGATTTTATAATTGTTGCTTTTGTAATGTTTATGGTTGTAAAAGGTGTAAATGCAACTAAGAAAAAAGAAGAACCAGCTCCAGAAGCTCCAAAAGGACCTTCTCAAGAAGATTTATTAGCTGAAATTAGAGATTTATTAGCTAAAAAATAATAACTAAAGAAATTTAACCAAACTTTCTTTAATTCGAAAAAGGGATTGCAAATTGCAATCCCTTTTTTATTTACTAATAATATCTAAAATTAAGTAGCCTAAACTACTACTGTAGTTAAATAATTATTTTTCTTTAAACTCTGTTAATGCATCTGCAATTTTTCGATCATTAGATAAACGTGGTACTTTATTTTGTCCACCTAATTTTCCAACCGATTTCATATACTTATTAAAACCACCTTTTTCAATCACTGTAATTTTTAAAGGTTGTAAAATTTTACCAACTATTAAGTCTAAATAATAGCTATTCTGTTGTTGTAAAGTAGCGTCTATTTTTTTTGCAAAATCTTCAATATCAGTTGGCTTTTTATCAAATTCTATAAACCATTCGTGGTATGGTAAGCCTGTTTCTGGTGTTATTTGCGGTGCAACTGTAAATTCGCTAACACTAATTTCGGTATCAACGGTATGTGCATTTATAGAATCTTCAATTTCTTTACCAATTACATGTTCTCCAAATGCAGAAATAAAATGTTTTATTCTTCCTGTAACTACAATTCTTGGTGGGTTAATTGATAAAAACTCTATGGTATCTCCAATATTATACCCCCAAAGACCAGCGTTTGTATTTAAAATAATAACATAATTTACACCTAACTTAACATCTGCTAATGAAATTCTTGTTGGATTTTCATTAAAAAATTCTTCAGAAGGAATAAATTCATAAAACATTCCATTATTCACTAAAAGCATCATAGCTTTTTCATTTTGAGAATCTTGGTAGGCAATAAAACCTTCAGAAGCAGGATACATTTCAATTGCATCAATTTTTCTACCTATCAATTCTTCAAACTTATTTCTGTAAGGTTCAAAATTAACACCACCGTAAGCAAATAAATTAAAGTTTGGAAAAACCTCTCCTACTTTTTTTCCTGTACGTGCTACAATTCTTTCAAAATACATTTGCACCCAAGGCGGTATACCTCCTATAAGTGTCATATCTTCATTTATAGTTTCATCTATAATTGCTTCAATCTTTTGCTCCCAATCTTCAATACAATTGGTTTCCCAACTTGGCAGTCTGTTTTTTGTTAAATACTGAGGAATATAATGTGCCGTTATACCAGATAACCTACCTACATTAATTCCGTTTTTTTCTTTTAATTCTGGACTTCCTTGTAAAAAAATCATTTTACCATTTAAGAAGTCTGTATTTTTAGTTTCGTTTATATACAGTAAAAGTGAATTTTTTGCCGCATTTATATGCATTGGCATAGATTCTTTTGTTAAAGGAATGTATTTTGTACCTGAAGTTGTACCCGAAGTTTTAGCAAAATATAGGGGTTTTCCTTTCCATAACACATCAGATTCTCCAGCTACAACTCTATCTATATATGGTTTTAAAGCTTCATAATCTCTAATTGGAACTTGACTTTTAAAGTCTTGATAATTTTGAATTTTATCAAAATTATGATCTTTTCCAAAAGCTGTATTTTTTGCTTTTACAATTAATTTATTAAATACTTTTTGCTGAACTTGAACCGAGTTATTACTTTCTTTATAAAATTTATTTGTTACAAGTTTTGCAAAAGGTTTTGCTAAAATAGATTTAATACTCATAGTTATTCAAAATCAATATAATTAACAGGATTAACGGGATATCCTTCATTCCATAATTCGAAATGTAAATGTGGTCCTGTACTAAACTCACCACTGTTTCCTGCAGAAGCGATTACTTCTCCCGATTTTACTAAATCGCCTTGCTCTTTATGAATTGCTGTATTGTGTTTATAAACAGATATAAAACCACCAGAATGCTTTACAATAATAACATGTCCAGTTTCTGAAGTCCAAGCAGCAAAAATTACCGTTCCGTCGGCAACAGATTTAACAGGAGTTCCCATTTCTACAGCAATATCTACTGCAAAATGTTTTGTTTTTGGGTTATACCCATCTGTTAAAGTTCCTACTACAGGAGCAAAAAACACAATATCTGCTTTTTTAGTTGCTTCATCAAAAATGCTATACCTATCAGCTCTTTCTACGTCTAATCTAAATTCTAAATCTGCTTCTGAAGGGTTAAGATTCATAGAATCTTTATCAAAATGTATGGATTCTAATACGGAGTCTTTATCGAATTGAACTTCGGTTATTTCTCCAGTTAACAAATCTCTAACTTTTTGAATGTATATATTATTAACTTTTAGAACTTGCTCTAAAGAATCTGTTTTATATATTAGTTGGGTTGCTTCTCGCTTTAATTTAGTTGAAGAATATCCAGGAATGTATTCTCTTAGTTGGGTAAAAGCAATTAAAAATATGGTTCCAACAATTAATAAAATAGAAAATAAACCTCCAAAAATAAATACATTTAATCTAGTTAATTTAAACGATAACTTTTCTTCAAAAGTATCTTCATTTAAAACCACTAAACGGTATTTATTTATTAATTTTTGTCTAAATTTCCCTCTATTTTTAGGTTTTTCTGCCATAGTTTGAATTAAAACAAATATACAACGAAAATTTGTTTAATTAATTTTAGTAGGCACCTATTTGAGTGTTAAATCTAAGCCAAAATTACTTTCTATAAAAATTCATTTCGTCTATATATTTCCACACATTTGGTGTCAACATAATTCTAATATCTTTTTTTTCTTTGATACTTTTTCTAATAAATGTTGATGAGATTTGAACAATTGGAGCATCTACTCTATGCACATGTGGATGTTTTAAAAACTCACTTTCTACAGTACCTTCTGAAATTCTAGGATACACATACAACTCGTAATTTTCAAGAATTGTTTCATAATTTTTCCATTTATGAAACCCTTTTAAATTATCCTCGCCCATTATTAAACAAAATTGGTGTTTTGGATATTTTTCTTCGATATGAATTAATGTATTTATAGTATAGTTAGGTTGCGGTAATTTAAACTCTATGTTCGAAGTTTCTAATTTTGAATATTCTTCAACAGCAATATCTGCAATTGCTAACCTATGTATATTATCTAACATAGATTTTTTTTGTTTAAACGGACTTAAAGGTGTTATTACAAACCAAACTTGATCTAAATCCGAAAATTCGGCCATATAATTTGCAATTATTAAATGCCCAATATGAATTGGATTAAAGGTTCCGAAAAACAATCCTACTTTCATTTATTTTACAAAGTTTTCAATTAATTTATGTGCTTCATTTTTTGCATCTTCTAAATTATCATTTACTAAAATTACGTCAAAATCCTTTGCATAATTAAGTTCTTTTGATGCTTTTGCTACGCGTTCTTTAATTTTTTCTTCGGTGTCTGTTTTTCTATTTCTTAACCTGCGTTCCATTTCTTCAATAGATGGCGGTTGTACAAAAACAGCTAATGTTTGTTCTGGAAATTGTTTTTTTATGTTTAAACCACCAATAACATCAATATCAAATATTACGTGCTTTCCTAATTTCCAAATACGTTCTACTTCTTTTTTTAAAGTTCCGTAGTAATTATCGGTATAAACCTCTTCCCACTCTATAAAATCTTCTTTATCTATATGGTTTTTAAAAGCTTCAGCAGAAATAAAATAATAATCTTTTCCATCTATTTCTTTACCTCTTAGCGGACGAGAAGTTGCCGAAATTGAAAAATCTAAATTTAATTGTTTTTGCTTTAATAAATGATGTACAATTGTTGTTTTACCAGAGCCTGAAGGTGCCGAAAAAACAATAAGTTTCCCCTCTTTTTGCATGGTTCTATAATACGTTTAAATTTTGTTCTTTTATTTTTTCAAGTTCATCTTTCATTTGAACTACTAATTTTTGCATAGGAGCAAAATTAGATTTAGAACCAATTGTATTTATCTCTCTACCAATTTCTTGCGTAATAAATCCTAATTTTTTACCATTAGAGTCGTCAGATTTTAATGCCTTTTTAAAGTAATCTAAATGGTTTTTTAATCGAACTTTTTCTTCGGTAATATCTAATTTTTCAATATAATAAATAAGTTCTTGCTCAAACCTATTTTGATCTATATTAGTTTCTAATTCTGCTATAGATTTTCTTAATTTCTCTTTAACAAGCTCAACACGTTCTGGATCTACTTTTACTACATCTTTAAGCAGATTTTCAATATTTGAAATTCTTAATATAAAATCTTCTAACAAAGCTTTTCCTTCGTCAACTCTATATGTTTTTATTTCAGTAACCGCTGTTTCAATTGCAATGTTTATCTGTTGCCATTCTTCCGCATCTAATTCTTCGCGTTCAGTTTTTAAAGAATCTGGTAATTTTACAGCCATTTTAAGCAATTCAATTTCGCTAGAATCTACTATAGTTCTTAGTTGATTCATATATTCTTTTACAACATTTTCATTTACTTTAGACGAAAGTTCAACACCATTGTTCTCAATAAAAACAGAAAAATCAACTTTTCCTCTCACCAAAGCTTTAGCCAGTTTTTTACGAATATATAATTCCTTTTCTCTATAATAAGCCGGAATACGAACGTTTAAATCTAAATTTTTACTGTTTAACGATTTTAATTCAATCGTAATTTTTTTGGTTGGAAGTTGTAATACGGTCTTGCCGTACCCAGTCATTGATTGTATCATCTATTTTCAATATTTTGGCAAATTTAAGCAAATTTAACTACATACAATTGTAACAAGTTTTTTGTACTAAAACTATTGTGTACTTTTGATGCATATTATTAATATTAGCAGTTATATTTTGAATAATTTTAAACATTTATTGGTTATTAGACTCTCTGCAATGGGAGATGTTGCTATGACCGTTCCAGTATTAAGAGCTCTTGTTGATCAACATCCAAATGTTAAAATAACAGTGCTTTCTAAGCCATTTTTAAAACCCTTATTTAAAGACATTAAAAATGTAAATTTTGTTGCTGCAGATGTAACTAATAAACACAAAGGTTTTTTTGGAATTTATAAATTGTATAAAGAATTAAAACTTTTAAATATTGATGCCGTAGCAGACTTACACAATGTTTTACGCTCTATAGTTTTACGAACTTTTTTTAAAATTTCATTTAAAAAAGTAGCTTTTATTAATAAAGGAAGAAGTGAAAAACGTGCTCTAACACAAACTAAAAACAAAGTTTTTAAACAATTAAAAACTACACACCAACGGTATGCCGATGTTTTTAGAAGTTTAGGATTTCAATTAGATATTTCTAATCCAGTTTTTCCAGAAAAAAAACAACTTTCTAAAGAACTATTAAAAATTACAGGCACTAAATCTGAAAAATGGGTAGGAATTGCTCCTTTTGCACAGTACAATTCTAAAATGTACCCAATAGATTTAATGAAAAAAGTAATTGCAGAATTATCTAAAAACAGCAATTTAAAAATACTTTTATTTGGTGGCGGTAAAAAAGAAGTTGAAATTTTAGATGCTATTGCTACTAAATATACTAATACAATAAATATTGCGGGAAAGATAAAGCTACAACAAGAACTAAATTTAATTTCAAATTTAGATTGTATGTTAAGTATGGATTCTGGAAACGCACATTTTGCAGCAATGTTGGGTATAAACACCATAACTATTTGGGGAATTACACACCCATTTACAGGTTTTGCTCCTTTTAATCAACCTTTTGAAAATGCAATTTTACCCGATTTAAAAAAGTACCCAAATATACCTTGTTCTATTTATGGTAATAAAGTATGTGAAGGTTATGAAGATGTTATGTTAAGTATTCCTCCAGAAAAAGTAACAACTAAAATTCTTGAAGCTATTAAATAATAAAGACTGTTTAAAAAGTTAAATTTAATGTCAACCTGAACATATTTACTCACCAATTCAAGTTCTCATATTGATTGATTTCAGTATGATGAGATTCTGAAACAAGTTCAGAATGACGGTTTTTTTAAACTTTTTAAACAGCCTTTTAAATACAACTTTAAGTTTTAATCTAAAGCTGGTATTCTTAATACTTGACCTGGATAAATTTTATCTGGATCTGTAAGCATTGGTTTATTCGCTTCAAAAATAACTGGATATTTCATTGCATCTCCATAATATTTTTTAGCAATTTTACTTAAATAATCTCCTTTAACTACTGTATGAAATTGAGCTTCAGGTTCTGGAACTTCAACAGTCATTTTGTCATCAACTGTTGCTATACCTTCAGTATTTCCTAATACCAAAATTACTTTTTCACGAGTTGCCTGAGAATCTGCTTGTCCCCAAACAGTTGCATTGTCTCCATTAACTTCTACATTTAAATCTTTTACTTTTAAATCTAAAGTTTCGATAGCATTCGAAAGCTTTACTGCTTTTTCTTTAGCAATAGCCGCTGTATCAGCTGCTTCTTCTGCAGTAGTTTTACCGATACCAAAAACTTTAGCTCCAGCATCTTTAATAAATGAAAATAATCCCATGTTCTTTTTCTTTTTTTAATTATTAATTAATTTTTAAAAACTTAAAATTAAATATACAAAAATTAAACCAAACCTTTCGTTTAAAATCTCGTTTTAAAGTTTTATTTTTGCTAAAAATACGCCATATATGATTGTCAATATATTAGATTCCAAAAAATCAATATTAAATAAATTTATTTCTGAAATAAGAGATGTGTCAGTTCAAAAAGATTCTATGCGTTTTAGACGAAATATTGGTAGAATTGGTGAAATAATTGCATATAAAATTAGTCAGACATTAACTTTTGAAAAAAACACAGTTACTACACCTCTAGGAACTAAAGTAGTAGACACACCAAAAAACGATATTGTTTTATGTTCAATTTTAAGAGCTGGAATTCCTTTACATGATGGACTTCTAAATTATTTTGATGATGCAGAAAACGCTTTTATTTCAGCATATAGAAAACAACGAAACGATAAAGAGTTTGACATTAAAGTAGAGTATTTTGCTTCACCTAGTTTAGATAACAAAACATTAATTTTAGCGGATCCAATTTTAGCAACTGGCCAATCTTTAGTTGCTGTTTTTGAAGGTTTAAAAAAACATGGTACTCCAAAAGAAATTCATTTAGCTTGTGTTATTGGTGCTACAGAAGGTATTGAATATATTAAAGATCACTTTCCAAAAGACACAAAATTATGGATTGGAACTGTTGATGAAAAATTAAACAGTCATGGATATATTGTTCCTGGTTTAGGAGATGCAGGAGATTTAGCTTTTGGCGTAAAATTATAGTAAATACACCGCAATAGTAACTATAAAAAATAAATATAAAATTACATTCTTAAATATTTTAGATGTAATTTTTTGTAAGTAGTTAGCTATTATTACTCCAGATGGAAATAATAGAAAAAACATTTCTGAACCGTTCTTATGTGGCGAAAACAATACAATTACAATTGAAATAATTAAGTGATTTATAATTATTTGAAATGCTGATTTAAAAGAATTGTTAACCAATAATACTTTAGGTGTTAAAAAAACAAGACTCCATAATATAAGTGTTATTAATACAGATAGTGGTATTAAATATTTTAAATTATTATAGCTGTAATAATCAAAACTGTATTCTAAAATTAGCTTATTGTAAAAAACATCTAGACTTTCAAAATAAAAATGATAGGTAAAAAACCCGATTATAGGAAACAAAAATCCAATAATAGGTATTGCTAAATTTTTTAAAGTAATTTTATTGTAGAGAAACATTGCTACATAAATCAATATTAAAAATAAAATACTCCAAGAATATAAAATTGCTGAAATACCAATCCAAAAACCGGCATCAAATAATTTAGATTTTGTATTAAAACCCGACTTTAAACTATAAATTTTTCTAAACGCAAAAAACAGTAATAAGTTGGAAAAAAATAAGTTTACATTAAACATTGTTTCGTAAAAACTACCAAACAATAAAATAATTATTAATAAGGCATACGAGTTATCACCTGTTAATTTATTCTTATTTATAATAAAATTTATAGCCAATAACATAAAAACAAATCCAATAAAACCAACCAGAATAACTCCAAAAGATACTATTGAAACATTAATTTGAGTAAATAAAAATGTTGCTATTAAATACAATATTGCAAAGAGCAATAGTAGGTTAACAATTATTACAGGTTTAGATTTATTAAAAAAATTTGCTATCATTACTATATTTCATACTTTTGTCTGTAAATATAATTAAGAAAAATGATTGCAAACAATATTTTTAAAGCGATAGGTGATTTTTTTACTAATGTTTTATTTGCTCCTTACGACAGTATTAGAGGAATGGATAATTGGTGGGCTCAAAACACAATAAGTTGGGTTTTTATTATTATCGTATTTTTTGCCTTTTTATATTGGCTAGGCGAAATAAGAAAATACAAAAAAGCTGGAAACGAGTAATTTCTATTCCTAAATTTATTTAAATTTCCTTTTAAAACACACTACTAACTGTGGGAAGCAAAAACAAATTAAAAAGATTTCGTGAAAACGATACATTTTCTAATGTAATTCAACCTACACGAGAAGAAATACTTAAAGGCTTTTCAAAAAAAGGAAACTGGCAAGCATTTTTTAATAACAACAATCCAATAGTTTTAGAATTAGGATGCGGTAAAGGTGAATACACAATTGCATTGGCTCGTAAAAATCCAAATGTAAATTATATTGGTATTGACTTAAAAGGTGCACGTTTTTGGCGAGGTGCTAAAACTGCATTAGAAGAAAACTTAACTAATGTTGCATTTATTAGAACTCAAATAGAATTAATTGATTTAATATTTGCTGAAAACGAAGTAGCTGAAATTTGGATTACTTTTCCAGATCCACAAATTAAATATACACGTACAAAGCATAGATTAACAAATGCCGTGTTTTTAAAGAAATACCATCAAGTTTTAAAACCAGAAGGTATAGTAAATTTAAAAACAGATAGCGAATTTATGCATGGTTATACCTTAGGTTTATTACATGGCGCAGGTCATGAAGTTATATATGCACATCACGATATTTATAAAAATGCTCATTCACCTAAAGAAGTTACTGAAACACAAACTTTTTACGAAAAACAATATTTAGAAAAGCAAAAACCTATTACTTATATTCAATTTAGATTAAACTATTAATATTATGGTGCTACAATTTATTTTAGGGTTTTTAACCTCTTTTGTAGCGGCTACACCTCCTGGTTTATTAAATTTAACCTCTTTAAAAATTAGTTTAGAAAAAGGAAAGCGAAAAAGTTACCATTTTGCTTTTGGTGTTACTTTTATTATTTTTATACAAACCTATATTTCGTTAGTTTTTATAAATTACCTTCATAACACATCTTTTATTGGAACATCTTTTCAACAAATTGCGGTAATTTTATTTGCGTTACTTTCTATTTTCTTTTTTTACAAAGGAATAAAAGAGAAAAAAACACAAAAAATAAAAAAATCGAAAATTAAAAATAGTTTTACGCTTGGTGTAATTTTATCATCTTTAAATCTTTTAGCAATCCCTTATTATTGCAGTGTAGGAAGTGCATTAAAATCTAACGGCTGGATGGATCTTACGCAAACAAATATTGTAATTTTTATGTTAGGTTCAGGATTTGGAACCTTTGCTTTATTAAGTATTTACAACAACTCGGCTAAATTAATTCAAAAAAAAATGGGTTTAATTTCTAGAAATATCAATTTTGTTTTGGCTGGAATTACAGGCTTAATTGCACTTATAACATTAATTCAATTATTAAATTGAAAGAAACTGATAATTTTTTTGATAAAGTATACAAAGTAGCTGAACAAATTCCATTTGGAAGAGTAACTAGTTATGGAGCAATTGCAAAATATTTAGGAGCTGCACGTTCTGCTAGAATGGTTGGTTGGGCTATGAATGCATCTCACAACAATCAAAAAATTCCAGCACATAGAGTTGTAAATAGAAAAGGCTTATTAACCGGAAAACAACATTTTGATGGCACTAATTTAATGCAACAATTATTGGAGAGCGAAGGTATTCAAGTTGTAGAAAATCAAATTCAAAATTTCGACTCCCTTTTTTGGGATCCGTGTAAAGAATTATCTTAAACTCTAAAAAAATTAGTGTAACATCAACAACATTACTTTTTAAAACAAGTCTTTTTATATTCACCTGAACTCTGTATCTTTGTTGTTTAGAATGATTTTATATAAAAAATTATGGCTTATAATAAAAAAGATATCACAAAAGCACTTGAAACTATAACAGCACCCGGAGAAGGTAAAAGTTTAGTTGAAAGTGGAGCAGTTAAAAATATTGTTACTTTTGATAAAGAAATTATTGTAGATGTAACTATTAGTAACCCTACACTACAAGCAAAAAAGAAAGTTGAAGTTGAAATTATGAAAGCTATTCACTTACATGTGGATCAAAAAGCCGACGTAAAAGTAAATGTTACTTCAGAAGCACCTCCAGTAGCACCTTTAAAACCAGAAAAACCAAAAGTACCTGGAATTAAAAATATTATTGCAATTGCCTCAGGAAAAGGTGGTGTAGGAAAATCTACAATTACTGCAAATATGGCAATATCACTTCAAAAAATGGGTTTTAAGGTTGGTATTTTAGATGCCGATATTTATGGTCCCTCAATACATTTAATGTTTGATGTTGCTAATGCAAAACCACTATCTGCTGAAATTGAAGGTCGCTCAAAAATGTTACCAGTAGAAAGCTATGGTGTAAAAATACTTTCATTAGGTTTCTTTACAGATGCAAATCAAGCTGTAATTTGGCGTGGAGCAATGGCTTCAAAAGCATTAAATCAAATGATTTTTGATGCGCATTGGGGCGAATTAGATTTTCTATTAATTGATTTACCTCCAGGAACAGGAGATATTCACTTATCAATAGTACAAGCAGTTCCTGTAACAGGTGCTGTAATTGTAAGTACACCTCAAAATATAGCTTTAGCAGATGCTAAAAAAGGAGTAGCTATGTTCCAACAAGAAACTATTAACGTTCCTGTTTTAGGTATTGTTGAAAACATGAGTTACTTTACACCAGCAGAATTACCAGATAATAAATATTATATTTTTGGAAAAGATGGTGCAAAAAATTTAGCTGAAGATATTGATACTGAATTTTTAGGAGAAGTACCATTGGTACAAAGTATTAGAGAAGCTGGTGATGTTGGTCATCCAGTTGCTCTACAAGAAAATACACCTTTAGAAGAGGCTTTTAGTTTAATAACTAAAAATGCGTTATCGCAATTAGTAAAAAGAAACAAAGATTTACCTCCTACAGAAGTTGTAAGAATTTCCACTATGAGTGGTTGTAGCACAAACTAAATTATGAAAATGAATCCAGAAGAACTAAAAGCAAATGTAGAAAATGCTTTACAAGAAATAAGACCTTATTTAGAAGCTGACGGTGGCAATATTTCTTTAGTTGAAATTACTGAAGATACAGTAAGTGTCCAATTAGAAGGTGCTTGTTTAGGTTGTTCTGTAAATCAAATGACTCTAAAAAATGGTGTTGAAGCCACTATAATAAAACATGCTCCTCAAATAAAAAGAGTAATAGAAATCAACGGAATTAAATTTTAACAAGTACATGAGTAAGCCTATTCTAGTTTCTTACAATACTTTTAAAATATCAAAATTAATAAAAGCTTAACTATTAAACGTTTGGCTTTTATTATTTTTGGAACAGATATTGTATTTCACTTAAGAAACAAATTAGTACTATCCCAATGAAAAAATATATTTTTATACTATTCCTTCTGATTTTTACTATATCACATAGTCAAACGGTGAAATTAGATGCTGTTAATTCAGAAAAGAAATTTGCATTCCAAGGTGGAGAATGGTTGAAATTTAGAATGAGTTATAGTAATTTTTTTAATGCGGGCTTTTCTACTATTGAGGTTAGAGATACTGAAAATTCAGGAAAAGAAGCCTTTCATATTATTGGTAAAGGAAAATCAACCGGTATTGTAAGCTTATTGTTTAAAGTAAAAGATGACTATCAAACATTTATCTATAAAGAAACCTTAAAACCATATCGATTTATTAGAAAAATTGATGAAGGAGGTTATACAAAAGATAAAGAAATTACGTTTGACTATAACACAAAACAAGCAATAGTAAAAAATAATAAAAAAAATACAGAAACAAAGCACCCAATAAATGATGAAATTCAAGATATGCTATCATCGTTATACTATTTAAGAAATCAAAAATTAAATAATTTAAACGTTGGAGATGAAATTGAATTGCCTATGTTTTTTGATCAAGAAATTCATAACTTTAAATTACAATTTTTAGGAACAGAAGTAATAAATACTAAGTTTGGAAAAATTAACTCTTTAACTTTTAGACCTATGGTACAAGCAGGTAGGGTGTTTAAAGAGCAAGAAAGTGTTACTGTTTGGATAAGTGATGATGCTAATAAAATTCCATTAAGAATTAAAGCTTCACTTGCAGTTGGATCTCTTAGAGCAGATTTAGATGCTTTTAAAGGATTAGCCCATCCTTTTAACATTATTTTTGACAATTAAATTGTACTTTTGTGTTTTATTTTTTAAATCTAAAAAAATACAAGTAAAACATTGAAAAAATTATTTACACTTATAATATTCGCCATATTAATTTCTTGCAAAGAAAATAAACCCGAAGTAATTAACATTCCAAAAGAAGTAAAACCAGTTGTTATTGAAGAATTTGGTTTTAAATTAAATGATTACAAAGTAATTAATGACACTATTAAATCTGGCGAAAATTTTAGTGAAATTTTAGATAGACATCGAATAGCATATCCAAAAGTATTAGAAATTGTTAATAAAATTAAGGATACATTTAATGTAAGAAAAATAAAAAGCGGTATCCCTTATACAATTTTAGCTAAAAACGATTCTACCCAACAAGCGCAAGTTTTTATTTACCAACACTCTAAAGTACGATATACCGTAATAGATTTTAAAGATTCTATAACCACTGCCTATAATGGAAAAAAACCAGTAAGAAAAGAATTAAAAACAGCTTCTGGAATTATAACCAATAACCTTTCACAAACTATGGATGATTTAGGTTATAGTTCTTATTTAACATCTAAAATGGCAGATCAAATTTATGCCTGGACAATAGATTTTTCTAGACTTCAAAAAAATGATAAATTTAAAATAATATATGAGCAATTATATATAAATGATACCGTTCCTGTTGGAATTGGAGAAGTTAAAGCTTCCTTTTTTGAACATGGTGGTAAACCTTTTTATGCATTTCAATTTGTTGCCGATACTACCTTAAATATTCCAGATTATTTTGATGATGAAGCCAATAATTTACGTCGTCAATTTTTAAAAATGCCAATTCAATTTGGAAGACTTTCATCTCGTTATAATTTAAAAAGAAGAATTGCTTTTTACGGTAATAAAATTAGACCGCATTTAGGTACTGATTTTGCTGCACCAATTGGAACTCCAATTATGGCTACAGCAAATGGAGTTGTTACAGAATCTCGTAGAAAGGGAGGAAATGGTAATTATGTAAAAATTCGTCATAATAGCACTTACAGCACTCAATATTTACATATGAGTAAACGAGCCGTAAAAGTTGGAGACGTTGTAAAACAAGGAGATGTAATTGGTTATATTGGTATGACAGGAAACACATCTGGACCCCATGTTTGTTATCGTTTTTGGAAAAATGGCAAACAAGTAGATCCGTTAAAAGAAGAATTGCCAGCTGCAGAACCTATGAAAGAAGCTATAAAACCAGCATATTTTAAATTTATAGAATCTCTAAAAAATCAATTAGACGCAATCGAGTACCCTGAAATAAGTACTGAAATAATTACACCACAAGAAGAATTAAATTCATAAATTAATACTGATGAAAAATATAAATCCTACTGAAACTAATGCTTGGAAAAAACTTACTAACCATTACGATACAGTAAAAGACCTTCACTTAAAGTCGCTTTTTAACAATGACGCTACTAGAAAAGAAACATTTACTCTTAATTTTAATGAGTTTGAATTTGACTTTTCTAAAAACAGAATAACCAAAGAAACTATAGAATACCTTTTAGAATTAGCAAATGAGTCTGAATTAAAAAGTGCTATGGATGCTTATTTTTCTGGAGACAAAATTAATGAAACAGAAAAAAGAGCTGTATTACACACTGCTTTAAGAAATCAAACTGCAACAGAAATTTTAGTTGATGGTAAAAATGTAATGCCAGAAGTAAAAGAAACACTAAGTAAAATGGAATCTTTTACTAATAAAGTTGTTTCTGGAGATTGGAAAGGATATACAAATAAATCAATTACAGATGTTGTAAATATTGGTATTGGAGGTTCAGATTTAGGACCTGATATGGTTGTAGAATCATTAAAATACTATAAAAATCATTTAAATGTACATTTTGTTTCAAATATAGATGGAGACCATGTTCAAGAAACTATCAAAAATCTAAATCCTGAAACTACCTTGTTTGTTATTGTTTCTAAAACATTTACAACTCAAGAAACACTTACAAATGCTACTACTATAAAAAAATGGTTTTTACAAACTGCTTCAGAAAAAGATGTTGCAAAACACTTTGTTGCTGTTTCAACAAACTTAAAAACAGTAAGTGAATTTGGAATTGATAGCGATAATATTTTTACAATGTGGGACTGGGTTGGTGGTCGTTTTTCATTATGGAGTACCGTTGGACTTACTATTAGTTTAGCTGTAGGTTTTCAAAATTTTAAAGACCTATTAATTGGTGCTTTTGAAATGGATGAACATTTTAAAAATACACCTTTTGAAAAAAATGCACCTGTTATTTCAAGTTTAATAGGTATTTGGTATACAAATTTCTTTAAAAGTGAAAGCGAAGTTATTCTACCATATTCTCAGTACTTAAGCAAACTTGCACCATACTTACAACAAGCAATTATGGAAAGTAATGGTAAAAGTGTTGATAGAAATGGAAACCGTGTAAACTACCAAACAGGAAATATTATTTGGGGAAGCCCTGGTACAAACTCTCAACATGCTTTTATGCAATTATTACACCAAGGTACTAAATTAATTCCAGCAGATTTTATTGGATTTAAAGAGTCTCTTTATGGTAATGTAGAACATCATACAAAATTAATGGCTAATTTTTATGGTCAAACACAAGCTTTAGCTGAAGGAAAAACCAAAGAAGAAGCACATTTAGACTTAAAAACACAAGGTAAAATTGATGAAATTGAAACCTTACTTCCATTTAAAGTTTTTGAGGGAAACAAACCAAGTACAAGTATTTTAATTGATAAATTAACACCAAAAACTTTAGGAGGTTTAATTGCATTTTATGAACATAAAATATTTATTCAAGGTATTATTTGGAATATTTACAGTTTCGATCAATTTGGAGTGGAATTAGGTAAAGAATTAGCACATAAAAACCTTCAAAAAAACAACTAAAATACAAAGGAAAATAATTTTACATCCTTTCTAGGTTTAAAAGCTGTCTAAAAAGCAAATTTTCATCTGTCTGAACTTATTTTCAGAATAATGAATTTTTATATTTTTTAGACAGCTTTCTAATTTTAGAAAAAATCTGCTATTTTAACCTTAAAAATTAGATTTTACGACATACTGAACTAAAAAAAAGGGGAATAAATACATTCTAAAGAAGAATTTATTAGAAAAATACGAATAAACTTATAAAAATTTCTTTTTTAAAAAAAGTAATCTCATAAAAAAACACTCCATTTTTAACATATTATTAATTTATATTAACATTTGAATATTTCCACCTATCTGATTATCAATAAACTCATCTATTTTTTGTATATTTATGGTTCTTAATTAAATGTTAAAGTTTAACAATTAATTAAAGGTAGAATCAACAAAATATTGCATTTTTGCAGGACATTTAATTCAAATTAAAATTTAAAAATGAGAAAATTTAAACATTTATTAATGGTAGTAGTACTTTGTACTTCCGCTACTATTTTTGCTCAAACAAAACTTACTGGAAAAGTAGTTGACGAAACAAGTCAGCCTTTACCTGGAGCTTCTATTGTTGTTAAAGGATCTAGCACAGGAGTTTCTACAGATTTTGATGGAAATTTCACATTAGAAACATCTATTTCTAGTGGTACTATTGTAGTTTCATTTGTTGGATATGAAGCTAAAACTTTAACATTTAGTGGTTCTAAGAACTTTAATGCAATTGCATTAAATCCTTCTGCAGAGTCTTTATCTGAAATTGTAATTACAGCAACTTCATTTGCAATTGACAGAAAAACACCTGTAGCAGTTTCAACTGTAAAAGCAGATGTTATTGAACACAAATTAGGATCTCAAGAATTTCCTGAAATCTTGAAATCTACACCTGGTGTATACGCTACTAAATCTGGTGGTGGTTTTGGAGATGGTAGATTAACATTAAGAGGGTTTAATTCTGAAAACGTTGCTGTAATGATTAATGGAGTTCCTGTTAATGATATGGAAAACGGAAAAGTTTACTGGTCTAACTGGGCTGGTTTAGCTGATGTTACTAGCGCAATGCAGGTTCAACGAGGTTTAGGAGCTTCTAAATTAGCTGTACCTTCTATTGGAGGAACAGTAAATATTTTATCTAAAACTACAGATGTAGAAAAAGGTGGAAATATTTTTACAGGTGTTGGTAATGATGGATACCAAAAATATGGAGCTACTGTTTCAACTGGTTTACTTGACAATGGATTTGCAGCAACTATTTCTGCTTCAAAAACAAAAGGTGATGGTTATGTAGATGGAACTGAATTTGAAGGTTACAACTACTTCATTAATATTTCAAAACAAATAAATGATAATCATAAAATTGCAATAACTTCTTTTGGAGCACCGCAATACCATGGTCAAAGACAAAACCAAAGCTTAATTTCTACATATAGAAATGCTGAAAGTGGTATAAAATTTAACCCAAACTGGGGACTTAGAGACGGTAATGTTGTAAATGTTGAAGATAACTTCTACCACAAATCACAAACTTCTTTAAACCATTATTGGACAATTAACGATAAAACTAACGTATCTACTGCATTGTACGCTTCTTGGGGAGCAGGTGGTGGTGGTGGTACTGCTGGTAACACTAGTTTGTTTAACAATAGAATTGGTGGTGATGACCAACCAATTGATATTGATAATATTGTTGCAATAAACCGTGCAAATGGTGATTTAGGTTTAGGTGCTGAAGCATATTTAAGAGCATCAAGAAATGACCATAGTTGGTTTGGTGCTTTATCTACATTAAAAACAGAATTAAACGAAAACTTATCATTTATTGGAGGTATCGATTTAAGAATGTATACTGGTAAACACTTCTCTGAAGTTACAGATTTATTAGGTGCAGATTATGCGCTTGACGATAGCGATGTAAATAACCCTAATGCTGCATTACAAGTTGGTGATAAAAGAGATTATTGGAATGATGGTGAAGTGGGATGGCAAGGTTTATTTACTCAATTAGAGTACGATAAAGATAATATTGCAGGTTTTATTTCTGCAGCTTTTTCAAACACTTCATATAAAAGAATTGACTATTTCCAATATGTACCAGGAAATCAAGAAACTGATAAATATAACTTTACAGGGTACAGTATTAAAGGGGGAGCAAACTACAATATTAATGATGAACACAATGTTTTTGCTAATATTGGATATTTTGAAAAAGCACCAGGATTTGATGCGGTTTTCTTAAATTATGATAATGACCATATTAATGCAGATGCTGAAAATCAAAAAATATTTAGTGCTGAACTTGGTTACGGATTTAGAGGAGCAAATTTTGCAGCAAATCTTAACATATATAGAACTGAATGGCAAGATAGAACTTTAACAAGAAGTTTTGAAAACCCAGATGGAACTTTTAATTCAGCAAATATATTAGGTGTAAATGCACTTCACCAAGGAATTGAATTAGACTTTACTTACAGACCTTCAGAAAAATTAAGTGTAATTGGTATGCTTTCTTTAGGTGACTGGACTTGGGATAATAATGTAACTGATGTTCAAATTTTTGATGAAGAACAAAACTTAGTTGATACTGTAGACTTATATATTAAAGGATTAAAAGTAGCTGAGGCAGCTCAAACAACTGCAGCATTAGGGTTGGATTATGAATTAATGGACAAAACAAACTTTACAGTTGACTTTAACTATTTTGCTGATTTATATGCAGCATATGATCCAAATGATAGAGGCTCTGTAGGACCTCAAGCTTGGAAAGCACCTGACTATTCTACTTTTGATATGAGTATAAGACACGGATTTAAAATTGGTGACTTAGACGCTACATTAATTGGAAGAATGAACAATGTATTTAATACAGAATATATTGCTGATGCTACAGATGGATCAGGTTCTGTTGATTCAACTGCACTAGTTTGGTTTGGATATGGAAGAACTTTTAACGTAAGTGCAAAAATTAACTTTTAAAATATTACAATAATGAAAAAATTAATTTATATAATGATGGTTTTAGGCTTGGTGTTTACAAGCTGTGACCCAATGGATGATATTTATTCAGCTATTGATGCTCAAGAAGAAGTAATAGTTGGTGATGTTGAATTAATACTTACTGATGATGATTATGATGAACTTGGAGTTGATGGCGGTTTCTCTACTCTTGATGAAGTAAAAACTTTAATGCCAAATTACTTAAGCGACTTATACCCTGTTTGGGGTGATGGTTCCTCTGCAATTATTCATTACAAAATGAAAGATGGTTTAAGCAACCTTCCTGAAGTTGTTGAACTTACAAATGCAGAATCATACTATTTAGCAAATTCAGATTACCCAATGGGAGGAAGCAATGCTATTGGATTTTTCCCAAATGAAGACCCATTAGAATACATAGGGGATATTTTAGAAGCTAACATTCCATCACCTGAAGAAGGTGACATTATATTAACAACTTACAAACAATATGTAGGTGAAGTTACTACTGGTCTTTCTGACTATTACGAAGCTTCTTTTAATGGTGATCTTAGTGGTTTTGAAGCTATAAATGTAATGGGATCTAAAGATTGGTATGCTAGTAGCTACGGAGATTACGAATATGCTAAAATATCTGCTTATGGAGATGGTCAAAACGAAGATTGGTTAATTTCTCCAGAAATTGATTTAACAGATCAAACAAATGCAAGTTTTCAAATAAACCAAGCTGCTCCATTTATAAATGGAGATTGGGATTTAATTAGTGTATTAGTTTCAACTGATTATACTACTGGAAGTGATCATACTGCTGCTACTTGGGATGAACTTACTATTGAAACTATGCCTTCTGGAGAAGATTATGACTATGATTATGTATTATCTGAATTAGTTGATTTATCAGCTTATAATGGTGAATCTATACATGTAGCTTTTAAATATATTGCTACAGATTCAACTGCTCCAACTTGGCAAATTGATTTTGCAGTAATCAAAGTTCCTGGAATTGAAGGAACAACAGATTCTAAAGGAACATATTTTCAATATACTAATGGTTCTTGGGAAGCAATGGAAGGAGTTTACTATTTAAGTACTTCTGACTACAATTCAATGGGAACTGAATCAGGAACTCCTGGTAGATATGATAATTTTGATAGTACTATTATCCCTGAAAACTACTTACCAACTTTCTTGAGTAAAATGGATTCTTATGCACAAGAAGAAGACAATTTAATTGTTATGTACAAATATTATGCTGGAACAACATCTGTTAAAGGTAACTTGTACACTGTTGTTGACGGTGAATGGACTGCAAACGATCCTGTTACACAATTTGGACACGATGGTAATAATTGGGTTCCAGACAACACAATAAAGTATACTTTTACGCAAGCAGATTATGATTCTTTAGGAACTGAATATGGATTTCCTGGTTACTACGATAATTTTGATGTAAGAGAAGGTACTGATAATTATGAAAGCCCTGAATCTATATTAGCATATATTAATACAGTACTTTTAAATAACTTCCCTGGAATGGCTGAAGGACAAAAATTTGCTGTTCTATATGATGTATATTCAGGTACTGCAGAAGTATGGGAAATGAGAGTTGTTTTAAGTGGTGGTGTTTATGTACTACAATAGTTAAATCTTTTATTTTTCAATAAAATATAATATAAAGACCGCCTTAAAGGCGGTCTTTTACTTTTATTAAAATTATATTAATGTCTATAATGTAATAAGCTTAACTTCTTTAGCCATTGTTGCTGTTTTTTTACCAACAATTAAATAAGGATACAATATAAAACAATACAATAAACTAGTTGAAAACTAGAAAAATATAAACGAAAAAAAGGGCAAACAAATCACATAATTTGTTTGCCCTTTTTAGACTTTTAGAATCTAGTTTAAATTTCTTAAAAAGAATATTTTTATATATTGTTGGTGTTTTACATCAACAACTGAATACAACCAAAAATTTGAATGAATTAAAACTAGCCTTAGATAAATAAATACATTTGAAGCTTATTTGTGCAGCAGCAGGCTATTTGTTCTTTACAAACATAGATTGGTTTCTTTATTGTATCAATGAAGATAACGAATAACTTAAACACAAAAAAGCCTAACAAATTCAAAAGAATTGTTAGGCTTTAAGTTATTTTATAGTTTAATTAAACCTCTTAAAAAGAATAGTTTAAACCAAACATCCAGTATGTTTGAAGTTTATTGTCAATAGTATCAAATGTAGCTGACTCATCATCATCTAAAGCATAATTCAAAGCCTCTTGTTTGTTTTTTCTTAAACCTAAATCAAAACCTACACCAATACCTTTCCAAAGTGTGTACCCAAAAGAGTTGGTCCACGTCCAGTTTGAATAATCTGCATCTTTATAACTTTGAAATGCAGAAAAATTTGTTTTAAAATTAACTGCTCCAAGTTGCTTTGTATAATCAGCAACTATTTTGGCACCTAAAGAAGATTCAAAATTGCTATCTCCATCGCTAAATACAAAATTATAGTTTAAAGGGTGTATTACAACCACTAAATCTGTAATAGGAGTCCAAGTAGCACCAACCCCAAGGTCTAAATAACCAGGATCGTTAAAATTACTTAAAATAGTAGTTTTGTATTCTCCTAAAGTAGAAATTGCAAATTTTTCGCTTAATTTATATCCAAATAAAGAAGTGATACTAAACACATCTGTAGCTTCTTGAAAGTCACTATTATCAGTATCATCATCCTTGTCATCAAATTTAACCCAGCTTAAATTTACATTAGCTGAATTTCTCCAGAAATATTTTTCTTGTGTTAGGTTTGCAAAAGCGTTTACTGTAAATCCAATATTTCCAGTTGAAGAATTTGGACTTCCTTTAGAGTACCAATTATCAAAACCTGCAAGTGTTCCTCCAATAGTACCAAAAGCACCTTTTTTCCATCCTGGAAAAGCATCTATTTTACTTTGTATTGCATCAACTTTCGCTTGTAATGCAGCTATAGAATCTTTTTTAGGAGCTTGTTCTGCTTTTAACTCCTCTATTGTTTGTGCATTTATGTAGGTTATTCCAAACATACATACCAATGCTAAAATTATTTTTTTCATACTTTTTAAATTTATTTTTAAAATGCAAATATGCATTAAATAAGACCATTTTTACAAGAAAAAGTCACATTATAAAGTTAAACACCTTATTATAGGTTATTTAACAGACATATAGGCTCTAATAATGCTTAGTTTTACTAGAATTATCAAGATAAACACAGGTATTATCTCCTAACTTTTATTCATTAGGCAAGGTATTATAGCCCATATTGTATAAAGTAAATCCAAAAATATCGGCATATTGGTCAATAATTTTAGAAACAGGGGTTCCTGCTCCGTGTCCTGCATTTGTTTCAATACGTATTAAAACAGGATTATTTCCCTTTTGTTTTTCTTGTAAAGTTGCTGCAAATTTGAACGAATGTGCAGGTACTACCCTATCATCGTGATCACCTGTAGTTACCATTGTAGCTGGGTATTCAATCCCTGATTTTACATTATGAACAGGTGAATATTCTTTTAAATAATTGAACATTTCTTTAGAATCTTCAGCAGTTCCGTAGTCATAAGCCCAACCAGCTCCAGCAGTAAACGTATGATAACGTAACATATCTAACACACCAACGTCTGGCAATGCTACTTTCATTAAATCAGGGCGTTGTGTCATTGTTGCGCCAACTAGCAATCCTCCGTTAGAACCTCCTCTAATAGCTAAATGACTAGATGATGTGTACTTGTTTTCAATTAAATATTCAGCAGCAGCAATAAAGTCATCAAATACATTTTGTTTTTGAAGTTTTGTACCTGCATTATGCCACGCTTTACCGTATTCGCCACCACCACGTAAATTTGGAACGGCATAAATACCTCCTTGCTCCATCCAAACTGCATTTGCAATATTAAAACTAGGAGTTAAGCTAATATTAAATCCTCCATAACCATATAAAATTGTTGGGTTTTTCCCATTTAATTCAATTCCTTTTTTAAAAGAAATTATCATTGGTATTTTTGTTCCATCTTTTGAAGTATAAAATACTTGTTTGGATTCGTAATTTTCAGCATTAAAATCTATTGCAGGTTTTTTATATAATTCTGATATTCCAGATTTTGGTTTAAATGAATAAATTGATCCTGGTGTTGTATAATTTGTAAAAGAATAATAAATAGTCTCTGCATTATTTTTCCCACTAAAACCACCCGCAGTACCAATACCAGGTAATTCAATAGTTCTAATTAATTTTCCATTAAAATCGTATTGCATTACTTTAGAAACAGCATCAACCATATAATTTGCAAAAATATAACCACTTGCCGTAGATATATTTAATACATTTTTAGTTTCAGGAATTACATCAACCCAATTTTCTTTTGAAGGATTTTTAACAGCAACTTTTACAATTCTTTTATTTGGTGCATTTACATTAGTACTTAAATAAAAATATCCATCTTTATGTTCAATTACACCAGTATCATTATCAAAACCTAATATTATAGGAGTTATTTTACTAGTTGGATCTGTCAAGTCTTTAAAGTATAATTCGTTTCCTGAGGTTGAAATTGAAGCTGAAATAATTAAATATTTTTCATCTTCAGTAACTCCAGCATTTACGTAACGTCTTTTTTGTTTATCACCAAAAATAATCTCATCTTCAGATTGTTTTGTACCTAATTTATGATAAAATAAGCGATGCTGGTCTGTTTTTGCTGAAAGCTCACTTCCTTTTGGTTTTTCATAACTCGAGTAAAAAAGACCTTCATTTCCTTTCCAAGCCATGCCACTAAATTTAACATCTATAAGTGTATCTTCTTTAATTTCTTTTGAAAGCGCGTCCATTATAATAATTTTACGCCAATCGCTTCCTCCTTCAGAAATGGCGTATGCGACCAAACTTCCATCTTTAGAAAATGACAATCCGCCTAAAGAGGTTGTTCCATCTTTAGAAAAGGTATTTGGATCCAAAAAAACTTCTGGATGCTCATCTCCTTTAGATCTATAAAGAACATATTGATTTTGTAGACCATTATTTTTATAGAAATAGGTAAAATCACCTTCTTTAAAAGGAGCTCCTATTTTTTCATAATTCCATAATTTTTCTAAACGTTTTTTTAATGTTTCACGATATGGAATATTAGATAAAAAATTATAAGTAACTTTATTTTCTTCTTTAACCCAAGCTGCAGTTTCATTAGACATATCGTCTTCTAACCATCTGTAAGGATCTTTAACTTCTGTACTAAAATAATTAGTTACTGTATCAACTTTTTTTGTTGTAGGATATTTCAATTTAGTAATAGTTTGTGTATCGGATTTTTTACAAGAAAATAGAGAAAATCCAACGAGTGTTAATAAAAGTATTTTTTTCATAGTACTTAATTTTAATTGATTATCAAAGTTAATTAAAAATACAGTGTCTAAAAAGTTTTAAAATTGTTAGTTACGGAGCTCTAATTTATAAATGGATTAGAGTTGTAACTTTTGTTACTTCTGATTTGTAAGGATTTATGTCACTTTGTCGTCAAAACTATGGTATAATAGTTGTTATACTAATCATATAAAATTTAAAAAAATGACAGAATTATTAACAAAAGAAACTTTTTTAGAAAAAGTTTTTAATTTCGAAAAAAATAAAGAGTGGAAGTTTGAAGGAGAAATTCCTTGTATAATCGACTTTTATGCAGATTGGTGTGGTCCATGCAAAGCTGTTGCTCCTGTTCTTGAAGAATTAAGTGATGATTACAAAGGAAAGGTAAATATATATAAAGTTGATACAGAGGCAGAACAAGAATTAGCTGCAGCATTTGGAATTAGAAGTATTCCTTCTATGTTATTTGTACCAAAAGGTGAAGAACCACAAATGGCTCAAGGTGCCTTACCAAAACATGATTTGGAAAAAATTATTACAGATGTTTTAAAAGTTTCAAAATAAACTGAAAACTTTACCCCTAAAAACCCTAAAAAAGCCACAAATATTGTGGCTTTTTTTTAAAATTCCATTATGGAGATAAATAAACTAAGGTTTATTTAAAGCATTAATTTCTTATTCAATTAATAGAATTTCTTCAGAATTTTTCTTTTTCATCCAATAAAGTGGTGGTTGTCTTTTATGATTATTTTTGTTTTTTCCTAGATTTAAAATGACAGAAAATTCATGCGATCCATTGCTATAATTAGAAAGGTTATTGGTAATAGCATCGTAAGTGTATCCAACTTTTAAATTATCTGTTAATCTAAGTTGAAAAAGACCAGAGATAGATTCATCAATTCTGTGTGAAATTCCGAACTCTAATTTATCTAACCATAATATACTTGCTGAAATATCTGTAGATAACGGACTTCCATTTACTGCTCGCATCATAAATGAAGGTCTTAGTTTAAAAGATTCATTTAAATTAAAAACGTATCCAGAAGATATATAAAAAATCATTTCATCTGAAGCGCTAGAAACTACGGAACTGTTTTTATCGTAATGTTTGCTTTCTAAAATATTTACTGTAGATAAACTTACAAAAAATCGATTGGTGTAATAAAACATTCCCGCTCCTATATTTGGATTAAATTCACTGATGTTTTCACTAAAAAGATCATCATTTTGAACACCTAATTCTAACAAGTTTACATCTAAAAAACTACCTCCTACTTTTAGTCCAAAAGCTAATGTTGAATTTTCATTTGGATAAATAGAGTAAGAAAAATCGGCATAAATGTCAGTTTCTTTTAAAACATATACCTTATCATTAACAATAGACAAACCCAGCCCTACATTTTTACCAGTAGCACCATGTATTGATAAGGTTTGTGTTTCTGGACTTCCAGCTTCTCCAGCCCATTGACTTCTAATATTAGCGGTGGCTGTAAACAATCCATGACTACCAGAGTAGGCAGGATTAATTAAGCTAAAATTATTATAATATTGTGTATATAACGGATCTTGTTGTGCATTACTTTTTACAATTACTAAAAAGGCACTTATAATTACGAATTGTTTTACTATATTTTTCATTTCTATTTTTCTTAATAATTGATATAAACCCATCCTTTAACAACTTTACTTCCGCCATTAATACTAAGTACATAAAAGTACGGAGCAGCAGGGAGTCTTCTTTCCTCTTTATTTCCAATACCATCCCAATAATTTTGATAATTATTAGATTCGTATACAATATTTCCATAGCGGTTGTAGATTTGTATACTATTATTTGGGTAATTATGAAGTCCTTCTATAATAAACTCATCATTTACGCCATCTCCGTTTGGTGAAAATCCTTTTGCAATTTTTAAATCACTCTGATCACAAACATCTCCAATACCATTTCGGTCTAAATCTGCTTGATCACTATTAGCTGTAGTTGGACAATTATCAATATCATTATCTACACCATCACCGTCTATATCAGTATCACATATATCTGCAATAGTATCATTATCTATATCGCTAGAAGTAAAGGTTACTAGTGCAATTTCTGAAGCTGTATTGCCATAATTATCTGTAACGGTTAGAGTTAATGTATGCGCTGTTAATGTTGGGCAACTGAATGTTGTTTGATCTAAACTCATAGCAGCAATTCCACACGCATCAAAACTACCATCATCAATATCGGAAGTAGTAATATCTGCATTTCCATTACTATCTAATTCAACCGATATATTTTTTGTAATTACAATTGGAGGTGTTGTATCTACAATGGTTACTACGGTTGTACAAGTAGCTTTATTACCACTAGCATCTGTAACCGTTAAAGTTACGGTGTTTTCTCCAATATTTGAACAATCAAAAGATTCTTTGTCAATATTTATTGAAGCAATACCACAGTTATCTGTGCTTCCATTATCTATTTGATTCGCTGTGATTGTTGCATTTCCAGTATCATCTAAAGCAAGTGTAAAAGGTGCAATGCAATTAGCCACTGGTGCAACTGTTTCAGTTATAGTTACAATTGCAGTTTCTGAATTAGAATTTCCGTGAATATCAGTTACTGTTAGTGTTACGGTATTCTCACCTGCAGAAGTACAATCAAATTCAGTTTTATCTAATGTTATTGAAGCAATTTCACAATTATCTGAAGAACCATTATCAATATCAGCAGCTACTATACTTGACGTTCCATTTTCATCGAACTCTACTTCAATATTTTGTGTAATTACAGTTGGTGCTAGGGTATCTTCTACAGTTACAATTGCTGTTGCAGTTGCACTATTTCCACTAGCATCTGTAACTGTTAATGTTACGGTGTTTTCTCCAATATTAGAACAATTAAAAGTTGTTGTATCTACTGTTAAATTTACGGCACCGCAATTAGCAGTAGAACCATTATCTATTTGATTAGCGGTTATAATTGCAACACCCGATGCATCTAACTGTGCTGTTATATTTTGTGCTATTGCTGTTGGTCCAGTTTTATCAACTACTGTTACAATTGCAGTTTCTGAATTAGAATTTCCGTGAATATCAGTTACTGTTAATGTTACCGTATTCTCTCCAGCAGAAGTACAATCAAATTCAGTTTTATCTAATGTTATTGAAGCAATTTCACAATTATCTGAAGAACCATTATCAATATCAGCAGCTACTATACTTGACGTTCCATTTTCATTGAGTTCTAATTCAATATTTTGTGTAATTACAGTTGGTACTAGGGTATCTTCTACAGTTACAATTGCTGTTGCAGTTGCACTATTTCCACTAACATCTGTAACTGTTAATGTTACGGTGTTTTCTCCAATATTTGAACAATTAAAAGTTGTTGTATCTACTGTTAAATTTGCAGCACCGCAATTAGCTGTAGAACCATTATCTATTTGGTTAGCGGTTATAATTGCAACACCAGATGCATCTAACTGCGCTGTTATATTTTGTGCTATTGCTGTTGGTCCTGTTTTATCAACTACTGTTACAATTGCAGTTTCTGAATTAGAATTTCCGTGAATATCAGTTACTGTTAATGTTACCGTATTCTCTCCAGCAGAAGTACAATCAAATTCAGTTTTATCTAATGTTATTGAAGCAATTTCACAATTATCTGAAGAACCATTATCAATATCAGCAGCTACTATACTTGACGTTCCATTTTCATTGAGCTCTACTTCAATATTTTGTGTAATTACAGTTGGTGCTAGGGTATCTTCTACAGTTACAATTGCTGTTGCAGTTGCGCTATTTCCACTAGTACCTGTTACTGTTAGTGTTACTGTATTTTCTCCAATATTTGAACAATTGAAAGTTGTTTTATCTATTGTTAAACTTATAGTATTACAACTAACATTAGATCCATTATCTACTTGACTTGCTGTTATGCTTGCAACACCAGAAGCATCTAATTGTATTGTGTTATTTTTAGTTATAACTGTTAACTCGGTATTAACTATAGTTGTAAGACTAATACTAGTTGTAGCTGTTCTTCCACAAGAATCTGTTGCAGTTAACGTAATTTCTGTGTCTTTTGCTTCACTTATTATTGTTCCAGCAGCTGGGCTTTGAGTTATAGTTGCTGTTCCACAATCTGCAGTTGAAGTTGCTAATGTTGTATAATCTGGAATTTGATATTCACAATTAGTATCTAATTCTTCGGTATATGTTGTTAAAGCAGGACTAATTGTTGGTTCGTTTATGCTTTCAACAGTAAAGGTCTGTATACACTCTTCGCTATTGCCTCCTTCATCACTAATAGTATAAGTTCTGGTTATTATTAGAGGATCTCCTAAACACCCAGAGTTGTTAGATGAAATTGTTTCTACAGAAATAGTTACAGCCCCAACAGAATTTGTTACTATTGGTAAACTTTCATCTTCGGAAGGTAGCTCTGCTTTACAAGTTAATTGGGTATTTTCTATGTTTGAGCAATCTACAATAAGTTCTCCACAGTTTTCACTATAACTCGCTATTGCATCTTTTTCCCAATTGGTTCCAATATTTGCAACGTTATCTACTTGTATACAGGTTAACGATGGATTTCCGGTTGCTTTTAAACCAAATAAAGAGGAATTATTACCGTTTTTTATATTTAAACTTGTTAGCTTATTATTAGCACAGTATAAAGTATTTAAAGAAGTGTTTTGACTAAGATCTAAACTTGTTAAGCTATTGCCATCAACATATAAACCTGTTAAGTCTGTATTTTTTGAAACATCTAATTCGGTTAAGTTATTAGTTGTACTATTTAATTTATTTGAAGTATTGTTTTTACTCAATAAATTATCATCAGCACTTAGTTTTAAACTTGTTAATGCAGTGTTTTTAGTTACATCTATACTAGTTAAAGCATTGCTAATTAGTTCTAAATTATCTAAAGCTATATTTTTGCTTAGATCTATGGTTGCTAGATTATTGTAATTAGCTCTTAAATCAGTTAAAAGAGTATTACTAGTTAAGTCTAAGTCTGTTAGGTTGTTGTCATAACAAACTAAAAAAGTTAAAGCGGTATTGTTGGTTACATCTAGGCTTGATAATTCATTTTCACTACTATTTAAATAGGTTAAAGCGGTATTTTTAGTTACATCTAAACTTGTTAAGTTATTTCTATCTACACTTAACTTGGTAAGTGCAGTATTTTTACTAAGATCTAAACTAGTAAAATTGTTTTCAAAACAAACCAACTCTGTTAAAGCGGTGTTTTTAGTGATATCTATACTGGCTAAGTTATTCATAGCAATATCTAAATCAGTTAAAGCAATAAAATCTTCAATCCCTGTTAGGTCTGCTATATTTTCACCCCTTACATCTAAATCAGTTAGGCCATTAATATTATTGGTTGGTACATAATCATCTAAAACATCATCGTACCCTAAAACTATTAAAGCTTGTTCAAAATTATCATCTGGTACATAAGTAAGTACAACTGTAGCACTACAATCTTCGCTATACGTTGCTGTTGCGTCTTTTTCCCAATTAGTTCCAATATTTGCAACGTTATCTACCTGTATACAGGTTAAATTAGGGTTGTCTGTGGCATCAAACTCATCTAAATTTGTATTATTTGATATATCTAAACTTGTTAAGTTATTTTCACGAATATCTAAATTAAATAGAGCAATATTTTTACTTAAATCTATACTCGTTAAGCTATTCCCGTAACAAGAAAGATAAGTTAAAGCGGTGTTTTTAGTTACATCCAATGTTGATAGACCGCTGTTATCACCTACATTTAAATAAGTTAAGGCTGTGTTTTTTGTTACATCTAAACTAGTTAAGTTATTTTTATAAACAGGTAAACTAGTCAAAGCTGTGTTATTGCTTACATCTAAACTAGTTAAGTTATTGTCATAAACATATAAATGAGTCAAAGCGGTGTTTTTAGTTACATCTAAAGTTGTTAAATCATTAAGACTTATATCTAATACAGTTAAAGCAATAAAATCTTCAATCCCTGTTAGGTCTGCTATATTTTCACCCCTTACATCTAAATCAGTTAGGCCATTAATATTATTGGTTGGTACATAATCATCTAAAACATCATCGTAGCCTAGGTTTATTAAAGCTTGTTCAAAATTATCATCTGGTACATAAGTAAGTGCAACTGTAGCACTACAATCTTCGCTATACGTTGCTGTTGCATCTTTCTCCCAATAAGGTCCAATATTATTTACATTAGCTACTTGTATACAGGTTAAATTAGGATTGTCTGTGGCATCAAACTCATCTAGATTTAGATTGTTTGATATATCTAAACTTGTTAAGTTATTTTTACTAATATATAAATTAAATAGAGCAATATTTTTACTTACATCTATACTCGTTAAATTATTTTTTTGAATATTTAAAAAATCTAAAGCCGTATTTTTAGTTAAATCTATACTTGATAAGTTATTTTCATAAACATATAAAGTAGTTAAAGCCGTATTTTTAGTTAGATCTATACTTGATAAGCTATTTCTATCAATATTTAAATCAGTTAAAGCAGTATTATTAGTAATATTTAAACTGGCTAAATTGTTTTCACTAACGTCTAGATCAATTAAATCAATTGCATTGGTAATGTCTATGTTAGTCAAATTATTTTCACTAGCAGCAACTTTAATTAAATTAGTATTATTACTAAGGTCTAAACTTGTTAAGTTGTTTTCACGAATATGTAAATCAGTTAAACTAGTATTCTTGCTAAGGTCTAAACTTGTTAAGTTATTATCAATTAAATTTATTTTTGTTAAAGCGGTATTCTTACTAATATCTATACTTGTTAAGTTATTATTATAAGCAATTAAATCAGTCAACTCCGTATTTTTACTAAGATCTATAGATGTTAAGTTATTGTTGTAGATATTCAACTTAATTAAACCCGTATTTTTACTAAAATCGATACTTGTTGAATTACTACCAGTACAAATCAACTCTGTTAAAGCTATAAAATCTTCTATTCCTGTAAAATCTGAAATGCCATTATTAAAGAGTAGTAATTTAGTAATTCCACTAATATTATCAGTAAGTACATAATCATCTAAAACATCATCGTAGCCTTGGTCTATTAATGCTTGTTCAAAATTATTATCTGGTACATAAGTAAGTGCAACAGTAGCACTACAATCTTCGCTATACGTTGCTGTTGCGTCTTTTTCCCAATTGGTTCCAATATTTGCAACGTTATCTACTTGTATACAGGTTAAATTAGGATTGTCTGTGGCATAAAACCAATTTAAATTTGTGTTTTTACTTATATCTAAGCTTGATATGTTATTTTTTTTAATATACAACTGTGTTAAAGCAGTATTCTTACTAAGGTCTATATTTGTTAAGCTATTATTATGAATAAACAACTGTCTTAAAGCAGTATTCTTACTAAGGTCTATATTTGTTAAGCTATTATCATTAAGATCTAAATCAATTAAATCCGTATTCTTACTAAGATCTATACTTGTTAAGCTATTCCCACTAAGATTTAAACTAATTAAATCAATACTCTTACTAAGATCTACAGTTGCTATGTTATTGTTAACAGCATAGAAATAATCTAAATCTGTATTCTTACTAAGGTCTACATTTGTTAAGCTATTCTCACTAATTTCTAAATAATTTAAATCAGTATTCTTACTAAGATCTATACTTGTTAAACTATTTCCATAAACATCTAAATATTCTAAATCTGTATTATTACTAAGATCTACAGTTGTTAAATTGTTGTCATAAATTTCTAATCTAGTTAAAGCAATAAAATCTTCAATACCTGTTAGGTCTGCAATGTTTTTATTACTTACATTTAAAGAAGTTAACCCACTTATATTTGCGGTAAGAACAGCACCATCCATAACATTATCATGTCCTAAAGCTATTAAAGCTTGTTCGAAATTAGTATCTGGTATGGCAGTTGTTGCACAATCTTCGCTATACGTTGCTGTTGCGTCTTTGTTCCAATTGGTTCCAATATTTGCAACATTATCAACTTGTATACAGGTTAAGTTAGCATTGTCTGTGGCATCAAACTCATCTAAATTTATATTATTACTTATATCTAAACTTGTTAAGTTGTTTTTAGTAATTTTTAAGTTAGCTAAAGCCGTATTTTTAGTTATATCTAAACTTGTTAAGTTGTTTTTAGTAATTTTTAAGTTAGCTAAAGCCGTATTTTTAGTTATATCTAAACTTGTTAAGTTATTATCATTTGCATGTAAAATAATTAAATCTGTATTCTTACTGAGGTCTAAACTTGTTAGGTTATTTTCATCAATAACAACTTGAGTTAAAGCTGTATTATTAGAAACATCTAAACTTGTTAAATTATTTTGAGGAATATGTAAAAGCTCTAAAGCAATATTTTTAGTTAGATCTATACTACTTAAGTTGTTTTCAGAAATATAAAATAAAGATAAATCTGTGTTTTTAGTTATATCTAAACTGGTTAAGTTATTTTCATCCAAAACCAAACGAGCTAAAACTGTATTTTTAGTTAGATCTATACTACTTAAGTTGTTTTCACCTATATATAAATCTGTTAAAGCTGTATTCTTACTCAGATTTACACTAGTTAAGTTATTTTTAGAAACTGATAATGCTATTAAAGCAGTAAAATCTTCAATTCCCGTTAATTCAGAGATATTTTTATCGCTAACATTTAATGTAGTTAACCCGCTTATGTTTGCTGTTAGAACAGCTCCATCTATGACATTATCAATCTCTAAATCTATTAAAGCTTGTTCAAAATTAGTATCTGGTATGGCAGTTGTTGCACAGTCTTCGCTATACGTTGCTGTTGCGTCTTTTAATGATGACCAATTTGTGTTTGCAAAAGTTGCATCATCAACTTTAATACAAGTTAAGTTTGGATTGTTTGTAAAGGAAGCATAAAAACCATCGTAATCTTGATTAAAATTTGAATTATTCCCGTTAGCAATATTTAAACTTGTTAAACTATTATAAGTACAATATAATTCAATTAAACTAGTATTTGCAGATACATCTAAGCTAGTTAAATTATTAAAATTACAGTTTAACTTCGTTAAAGCAACATTGTTACTTAGATCTAAACTAGTTAAGTTATTTTCAGAACAAACCAAATAATCTAAAGCTGTATTATTAGAAACATCTAAACTTGTTAGGTTATTTCTATCAACATATAAAGTTTCTAGAGCAATAAAGTCTTCTATACCGGTTAAGTCGGAGATGTTTTTATTACGAACTAATAAAGAGGTTATTCCGCTTATATCTGCGGTTAAAACAGCTCCATCTATAACATCATCAATTTCTAAATCTATTAAAGCTTGTTCAAAATTAGCATCTGGTATGGCGGTTGTTGCGTTACAATCTTCACTGTAAACTGCAGTTGCTTCTTTAGCCCAACCATAGGGAATATCATTAACATCATCAACAGAAATACAAATTAAATCTGGGTTAAAAATTGCAGTAAAACTATTTAAATTTGTGTTTCGTAAATCTATGGTAGTTAAGTTATTTTGGAAACAATTTAAATCAGTTAGAGCAGTGTTATTAGATACATCTAAACTGGTTAAGTTGTTCTTATAACATTGTAAATTAGTTAGAGCAGTATTTTTAGATACATCTAAACTTGTTAAATTATTTTGAGGGATAAATAAACTCTCTAAAGCAATATTTTTAGTTACATCTATACTTGCTAAGTTGCTAAAATTAATTGATAAATGAGTTAAAGCAGTATTTTTAGATACATCTAAACCATTTATTAAATTGTTAATGGATATATTTAGAATGTTTAAATTTGTATTTCCTTCAAGATTTAAGGCTGTTAAATCATTATAACTACAATTTAAATCAATTAAAGCACTATTTTGAGTTACATCTAAACTTGTTAAATCATTATAACTACAATCTAATTCAGTTAGAGCTGTATTGTTACTTAGATCTAAGCTAGTTAAGTTATTATTTGAAACTGATAAACTAGTTAAAGATACAAAGTCTTCTATACCCGTTAAGTCTGAGATTTCTTTATCTTCAATACTTAAGGTAGCTATCCCACTGATATTGTCAGTTGGCACAGTTCCATCTGGATTTCCTGAATCAAAGCCTTTAGTTATTAATGCTTGTTCAAAATTAGCATCTGGTATTACTGTTGTATCGCAGTTTTCGCTATAACGTGCTGTTGCATCTTTTAAACTAGACCAATTGTTATTTGCAAAGGCTGTATTATCTACTTTAATACAAGTTAAGTCTGTGGTGCCTTTGAAATTTAAAACTGAAGTATCAAAATTTGAATTGTTTCCATTTGCTACATTTAACTGTGTTAAACCTTCATTATTAAGAAGGTATAGTTTTGTTAATACTGTGTTGCTAGAAACATCTAAACTTGTTAAATCTTCATTACTACCAGCATATAATGTTTCTAGTTGGGTGTTTTTAGACACATCTAAACTAGTTAATTTGTTATTACCACAACTTAAATAAGTTAAAGCTGTATTTTTAGAAAGATCTATACTTGTTAAATAATTATCACTAAAACTTAAAGAGGTTAAAGCTGTATTTTTAGATATATCTAGTTCTTCTAAATAATTACGGTTAAGAATTAAAGAAGTTATATTTATAAAAGCTTCTATACCTGTTAAATCATCAATATATAGACTATTTACATCTATCTCTCCAGTATAGTTTGAAGCCTCTGTACAAGATATTTCGTTGTTATTATCTAAATCTATAGTGTGATTGTTTAATAATGCGTTTTTAAAGTCTGCATTGGGTATGTTTACATTGCCCGTGCATTGCGCATTTGTTTTAAAAATAAATAGCGTTAGCGTTAGTAATAAAAGTAATTTTGTTTTCATAAGTAAGTAGATTTTTAACTGTTCTATTATTAATAATAAAACCATGACGGTTGATAACAGCATAAATGTACTTGCTCACATTAGTATTAAAGATTGTTTTTAGTAAATGCAATCATTTTTTTAGTGAATGAATTTTGAGATATACGTTGTAGCAGAATTAACAACATAAATACTTACTAAAAAAGCAGTTAAAGTAACTGACTGAATAGTTTAAAATAAATAGTATGTAGAAATACTAGGTGTTTTTTATTTTATCCATTACTATATTTTTTTGAGAATTACTTAATGGAATAGGTTCTGTTTTTAAAAAAAGTTTGTTGTTCTCCACACCATCAATATGACTAATATTTACCCAATAAGAACGATGCGTTTGTATAAATAAGGTCTCGTTTAATTTTTCAGACATATACTTTAATGTGTGTGGAACAAGGTAAGATCTGGTAGTAGTATAAATATAACAATAATTGTCAAAAGCTTTTAAGTATAATATGCTACTTTGGTTAATTTTATAGGTACGCCCTTCTGATTTAATAATTAAAAAGCCTGCATTTTCTACCTCATAAGTGTGCCAAGCTAATTCAATATTACTACGTAAACTATGCTCGGTAAAAGGTTTTACAATATAACCTAAAGGTTGGGTATTTTTAACACGTTGTATAGTTTCTGGATCTGTTTGTGAGGTAAGGTATAAATAAGGGGTTTGTTGCTTGTCTAGTTCCTGAGCTAAATCAACACCATCTTTACTTCCATCTAATTGAATATCTACAAGAATTAAATCTGGTTGTAATATTGCAATATCTTTTAGTGCGGTTATAACATCTTCGGCATCACCTACCACATTGTAACCTTGCTTTAATAAGGCGGCTTTAATAGTAGCAGCAATTAAAGGTTCATCTTCAACAATATATATATTTAAATATCTCAAAAAGTTCTTATTAATTTTTATGAAATGTACTCTAAAAAATTATTTTTAATTTAAAAATTAAGTGAATGTAGTTGTTTTTTTAGTGAAAATAAAAAACAGCTGTTAATCTCTCTTTAGTATAAATCTCATATTTCTTTTTTTGAATAATTTACCTAATTTTTAAACTTATTATTCTAATGCCTTATAAAATATTAAATTTTTTGATATTTAGAGTTGCCTCTGTACCAATACCTACTTTAGAGTTATACTGCAATGTTGCTTTTAGTTTTTTAGACAAGGCTTTCATTAATGTAATACCAAACGACGAGCTTTTAATTTCACCTTCAAATCCTTTTCCGTTATCTTTAACCGTTAACAACAATTTGTTATTATCTTCAGTAAAACTTACAATTATTTTACTTCCCTTTTTTTCTTCTTTAAACGCATGTTTTAAGCAGTTTATAATCAGCTCGTTTAATATTAATCCAATAGGAGTAATAGTTTCAATATCTAAAACTAAAGATACTATATTTAATTCGTACTTAATTTTTTCTTCTTTAAAGTGGTGACTGTCAATAATATCTTTTACTAAATCGGTAATATATTCTTTGGTGTCAATACCAACTAATTCATCTTTATTATATAATTTTTGATGTACCAAAACCATAGATCTTACTCGGTTTTCGGCTTCTTTAATTGCTATTTTAGCTTCTTTATCTTCACTGTTTTCAGATTGAAGATAGAGTAATGACGAAACAATTTGAAAACTGTTTTTTACACGATGATGCACTTCTTTTAATAAAGTGTTCTTTTCGTTTAAAGCGGCTTCTAACAATTTCTTTTGTTTGGCTAGAGTAGCATTTTTCTGAATATTTTTTTTCACTGTAAAACCAAGAATACTTGCAATTAGCAAACCCGAAATTGCCATAATAAAATATAGTTGCTTTTGCTGTTCTTTTTTTTCAGATTCTACTTTTAATAAATGTAATTGAGCGTCTTTTTGTTCGGTTTCGTACTTTGTCTCTAATTCATATACTGTTTCATCTCGTTGTTTTTCTTTAATTTCTTCAAAAGCAGTTATATATTCATCTCTATATTTAATGGCTTCTTTATAATTTTCTGTAGATTTATAATAATCTGCCAAGGTTCTTAATAATAAACTTCGCTCTCTTAAACGTACAGCATTTATAGAAGCAACTTTTGCTCTTCTTAAAATAGGTTTCATACCAGTAGTATCTTTAGTAAGAGCTTTTAATTGAAGTAAAAAATGAAGATTTATTTCCGAATTAAAATTATCTGGATGCTGTTCTGTAGCTTTAAGTAAATAAGGCAAAGCTTTATCATATTTTTCTTGTTTTACATATAAGTTACCTAAATTGCAATAGGTAGAATAATCAAGGTCTTGTCGTATATTTATCTTAAACGCTAAACTTTCCTCCATAAAATCAATAGCAGTATCAAAATTTTCTAATGAAGAATTAACACTTCCAAGATTTATTAAACACATTTTAATAAGAATAGAGTCATTAGATTCTGTTGCTAAATTATGTGCAATGGTAAAATACTTTAATGCTTTTACATAACTATCTGATTGATGAAACATAACACCTAATGTATGATAGATTGAAGATGCATATTCTAAATTATTAGTTTCGCAAACCTCAATACCTTTAAAATATAATTGACTTGCTAAGGTATAATCAGATTTTACAATTTCGTAATACATTCCCTCAGTTTCAAAAGTAATTGCTTCACCAATGGCGTAGTTTTTTTGTTTAGAAAGCGCCATTGCTTTTTCAATAAAAATTAAAGCACTATCATTCCCCTTCATAATATAATCCCAAGCAAAATCAATATATTCTTGTACTTCTACTTTTACGCTTTTAATACTATCGTTTGCTATTTTTAATTCGTCCTTTTCAACAGAATTATTAGAAAACATAAATACAGGTAAAAGAAGTAATAGGTATAATTGCTTCATAAAGGGGAAATATTAAAACGTAATTTTTTACTAAAATAATAAAGTTTACAACTAAAACACCATAAAATTGCGACTTAATTCATTTAAAATTAAATATTATGCAATAAAAAATATATTTAACCGTATTTTTAATAAATAAACATCTTAAGTTTATAAATTAAAACTTCTTATGCTTAATTTCTATTATTAATAATTAAACAAAGTGCAATTTTTATGAATGTTTGTATCTAAAAATAAATTTCATATTAATTGAATCTTAAATTTAACGTATATTTAATAGTATTTTACGGCAATTTTACTATTATTTAAATACTGTACTAAACCTAACTATATAGGCGTTATTACTAAGTTTAAAGCATTTTAAAATTAAAAAAAATTATGATGAAAAAAATTGTTAAAGGATTGGGAATATTTATTTTGGTTATTATTATAGCCTTAATTGCTACTCCTTTTATATTTAAAGACAAAATAAAAACAATTGTTTTAAAAACAATTAATGAAAATGTTGATGCAACTGTTGCTTTTAATGAAGTTGATTTAAGTTTGCTTAAAAATTTTCCAAAGGCAAGTATTACTATAGATAATTTAAACATTGTAAATAAAGCTCCTTTTGAAAATGACACCTTATTTAATGCCGATAACTTTACTCTTAAAATGAGTATTAAAGAACTTTTTAAAGGAAATGAAGATCCAATTAGCATTGAAAGTTTTAGCAGCGAAAATGCCAAAGTTGCAATTATTTTTAATAAAGATGGTGTTGCTAATTACGATATTGCTTTAAAAAACGATACTGAAAATAACACTTCAGAAAATTCAAGTTTTGAAGTTAATTTTCAAAATTATACAATTAAAAATTTACAGTTTATTTATTTAGATGAAAGCACCAATACAAAAGTAATTTTAGATAGTATTTACCACGAAGGTAGTGGTGATTTTAAAAATCAATTGCTAGATTTAGATACTAAAACAACTGCAAATTTATCTTTTGAAATGGATAATAAATCCTATTTAAAAAATATAGCATTATCTCTTGATGCAGTTTTAGGCTTAGATTTAGAAAATTCCATTTATACGTTTAAAGAAAATAAAGCACTTATAAATCAGCTTCCTTTAGAGTTCGATGGTTTTATTAAACTAATGGATGCAGGGCAACAATACAACTTGTCGTTTAAAACGGCTACCTCATCATTTAAAAACTTTTTAGGTTTGGTTCCAGAAACTTATTCTGGAAACTTAAATCAGGTAAAAACCACTGGAGATTTTATGGTAAATGGAACAGTGAATGGAAATTTAACCGAAACTACTATTCCAAAATTTGATGTAGAAATTACGTCAAACAATGCATCATTTCAATATCCAGATTTACCAAAATCTGTTAAAAACATACTTATAAATACACGTATTATTAACCAAACCGGAATTGTAAAAGACACCTATGTAAACTTAGATAAATTATCTTTTACAATAGATGAAGATGTATTTAATGCAAAAGCTACAATTAAAAATATTACCGAAAATGCACTTGTAAATGCCGAGCTTAAAGGGGTTGTTAATTTGGCTAATATTACAAAAGCATATCCTGTAAAATTAGAAAAACCATTATCTGGAATTTTAAAAGCGAATGCAATAACAAGTTTTGATATGAATTCTGTAGAAAAAAGTCAATACCAAAATATTAAAAATTCTGGTAGCATTAGTTTAACAGACTTTAATTATGAAGGTCCAGAAATGGCAAAACCTTTTAAAATAAATAATGCCGAAGTTGTATTTAATCAAACTCAAATTAACCTAAAACAATTTAATGCTGAAACTGGAAATTCCGATCTTCAAGTATCTGGTGTTTTAGATAATTTTTACGGATTTTTATTTAAAGATCAAGTATTAAAAGGAAACTTCAATTTAAATTCTAACAAATTTGTTGTTTCAGATTTTACAACAACTACCACAACAGATACTACAACTGTAGCAACTTCAGAAGCATTAAAAATACCTTCTTTTTTAGATTGTAGCTTAAGCGCAAAAGCAACAACTGTAGTTTATGATAATTTAAATTTAAAAGAAGTTTCTGGAGACTTAATTATTAAAGATGAAAGTGTTTTGTTAAGCAACTTAAACATGGATATTTTTGATGGAAAAATTGGATTAAACGGAAAGGTTTCAACCAAAGAGACAACTCCTACTTTTGAAATGGATTTAGGATTAGATGCCGTAAATATAGCAGAGTCTTTTACACAATTAGACATGTTAAAATCTATTGCGCCAATTGCAAATGCCGTTCTTGGAAAATTAAATTCGACCATAAAATTATCGGGAAATTTAACAAATGAAATGACTCCCGATCTTAAAACTATATCTGGAGATTTATTAGGGCAATTATTAAATCCAGAGCTTAAAACCTCTAATTCTAAGTTGCTTTCTGCAATAAGCTCTAATGTTAACTTTATAGATCTTGAAAAATTAAATTTAGACAATTTAAAAATGGCTTTATCTTTTGAAGATGGTCAGGTTCAACTAAAACCATTTACACTAAAATACCAAGATATTACAGCTGAAATTGGAGGTACACACGGTTTTGACCAAAGTATAAATTATACATTAAAATTTGATGTACCAGCAAAATATTTAGGAACCGAGGCTACTAATTTATTAGCAGAACTATCACCTTCAGATGCTTCAGAAATAAAAAACATACCAATAAATGCTAATTTAACTGGAAGCTTTTTAGACCCTACAGTTTCAACAGATTTAAAACAAGCAACTACTAATCTTGCTTCGCAATTAATAGAAATGCAAAAAGAAAAATTAATAAATCAAGGGACCGATGCCTTAAAAGAAGCTTTAAATAACGTAAAATCTAACGACACTGTAAATAAAACAACAACTGATACAATTAAAACTACAGAAACAGATAAAGCAAAAGATAGTGTGGTGAAAAATGCTTTAAAAAATTTATTTAAAAAGAATGAATAAGAATTTATAAGCTTTGTTAGTGCTTAATTTAAGCAAAATAAAAGGTCGTATAAAATTATTATATACGACCTTTTATGTATTTATATATGTTGTTTAACAACTGTTTAAACTAAACCATTTGCAATTAAATATTCGGCAATTTGAATAGTATTTGTTGCAGCTCCTTTACGTAAATTATCTGCAACTACCCACATATTTAAGGTGTTTGCTTGTGATTCATCTCTACGGATACGACCAACAAAAACTTCATCTTTATTATGCGCATAAATCGGCATTGGATACGTATTTGTATCTAAATTATCTTGCACAATAACACCAGGTGTTTCTGCTAATAGTTTACGAACTTCAGCCTCCTCAAAATCATTTTCAAACTGAATATTAACTGCTTCAGAATGTCCTCCAGCTGTTGGAATACGAACCGCAGTTGCAGTTACAGAAAAAGAATCATCTCCTAAAATTTTCTTAGGTTCTTTTACCAATTTCATCTCTTCTTTTGTATAACCGTTTTCTAGAAAAACATCACATTGTGGAATTGCATTTCTATTAATTGGATAATGGTAAGCCATTTCTCCTTTAATTCCTTTTGTTTCATTTTCTAATTGTTCAACAGCTTTTACACCTGTACCAGAAACCGACTGATATGTTGAAACAACCAAACGTTTCATTTTATATTTTGCATGCAAAGGAGCTAAAGCCATTACTAATTGTATAGTTGAACAATTAGGGTTTGCAATAATCTTATCTTCTTTAGTTAAAACATCTCCATTAATTTCAGGAACAACTAATTTTTTTGTTGGATCCATTCTCCAAGCAGAAGAATTATCTACAACTGTAGTACCTACTTCAGCAAATTTTGGCGCCCATAACTCAGAAGTGGTTCCACCTGCAGAAAATAAAGCAATATCTGGCTTTGCATCAACAGCATCTTGTAACCCAATAATTGTATAGTTTTTTCCCTTATACTCTAATTGTTTACCAACAGAACGTTCTGAGGCAACTAATAATAATTCTGTAATTGGAAAATTACGTTCCGCTAAAACTTGTAACATTACGTTTCCTACCATTCCCGTGGCACCTACAACAGCTACTTTCATTTATTTTATATTTTAATTTTTAATACTCCTGCAAATTTTATAAAAAAACGTGACAATCTCTCCTAATTATTTGAAAATTAACAAATAAATATTTTTTTGTTAAAAACCTTTAATTTTATAAATTAAAATTATTGTAATATGGGTACAATTGTTGATACAACTAACAAAATTTTTATAATGAAAAAAATACTACTTACAACCTTCTTTCTATTTTCAACTTTTTTATCCTTTTCACAATATATTGAAGGTAAAGTAGTAGATGCACAAACCAATAAACCTATTGAAGGTGTTAATGTTTTCTTGGATGCAATAAATAGAGGAGCAGTAACAAATGAAAAAGGGGTGTATTACTTAAAATTTCCATATGAAATAGTTAAAAGTGGTACTATACGGTTTTCTCATATTACTTATAAAGAAGTTGAAATTCCTTATACACAAGAAAAAAAAGAGTATTCGGTAAGTCTTTTAATTGATTTACAAAAGTTAGAAGAAGTTAACTTATCTTATCGTAGAAATCTAAAAAAAACAATTTCTTATAAGACACTTTCTTCAATGAAAAATGCGGTGCATTCTTTTGGTTCTTTGTTAAAAGATGGGAAAATATATGTTGTTGGTGGCGATGCTTCTTTTGAGCACAACCAATTCAAAAAAGTAATGGAATATGATCCAGATAGACTTTTTGAAAAATTAACAAACGGTACCATTAGAAATTATAAAGTAGATAAATATAAAGGCGATTTACAAACTTATGATTTAAAAAAAGATGTTTGGACAAGATCAAAATCTAAATTTAGAAAAAGAGCCTATCATAATTTAAATCTTTATACCAATAAAATAGTTGTATTAGGTGGTAAAAATATTTCTGCCAATGGGAAATTTGAATATTTAGATGATAAAATAGAAATATTTAATATAGAAAAAGATACCATAATTATTGACCATACAAACCCGCATCAAGCAATAAATTTTGCATCCTTTACCTATAAAGATAAAATGATTTTAATGGGAGGATCTATTAAACTAAAAAACAATGGATTAAAAGAGTATTCTAACAAAGTACATTTGTATGATTTTAAAACCGGAAATTGGTACAAAATTGGAAATATGCCAATCCCTAAAGAAGTTAAAGGTGTTTTAGTAGAAAATAAAATTTACTTAATAGGTGGTTCTAATAAGCGTACTTTAACATCTATTGAAGTATTTGATCTTAAAACTCAAAAATGGACAAAAGAAGGAAATTTATTTTACGGCATTAATAAACCAGCATTAACCTATCATAATAATATTATTTACATTTTTAATAATGGAAAAATTAATACTTACAATACTATTACCAAAGAACTTAATGAATATTTAATTGAATTATCTTTAGAAGCTTCAGAGCTATTTTATGCAAATAATAAATTATATATACTTGGTGGTTTTAAAGAAAACAATTTCTCTTTACGCCCTTCAAAAGGTCTTTATAGTGTTGATTTAAATGAATTTAATAATACACGGATAAATAATTCAAAAACACTCTAATTTGTTATAATTTATTTGAAATACATATAAATACCAATAGTTATTATAAAAAACGTAATTTTGCAAAAAATCAAAAAGAATAATTAATTATTCAAATATATTGTTTAACTAAAAAAGTATAGCATGCAACTGTACAATAAGTTAAGCGCTGAAGAACGTGCCCAATTAATTGATAAGGCAGGGAAAGACCGTTTAACCATATCGTTCTATCAATATTATAAGATAGAAAATCCACATATATTAAGAAACCATTTATTTATAGAATGGGATAAACTTGAGGTATTAGGAAGAACTTACGTATCTAATGAAGGAATTAATGCACAAATATCTGTTCCATCAGAAAATTTAGAAGCACTTAAACAACAATTAGATAGTATTTCATTTCTTAAAGATTGCCGTTTAAATATTGCTATTGAGCAACACAACAAATCGTTTTTAAAATTAAAAGTAAAGGTTAGAGATAAAATTGTAGCCGATGGTTTAAATGATGAAACTTTTGATGTTACCAATAAAGGAATTCATTTAAATGCCGAAGAATTCAATAAAAAATTACAAGACCCCAACACCATTTGTGTTGACATGCGCAATCATTACGAAAGTGAAATTGGTCATTTTGAAGGCGCTGTAACTCCCGATGTTGACACCTTTAGAGATTCTTTAGATATTATTGAAGCCGATTTAAAAGATCATAAAGAAGATAAAAACTTGTTAATGTATTGTACCGGCGGAATTCGATGCGAAAAAGCTAGTGCTTATTACAAACACAAAGGTTTTAAAAATGTTTTTCAGTTGGAAGGTGGTATTATCGAATACACTCGCCAAGTAAAAGACAAAGGCTTAGACAATAAATTTATTGGCAAAAATTTTGTTTTTGATCATAGAAGATCCGAAAGAATTTCAGAAGATGTTATTGCAAACTGCCACCAATGTGGCGAACCTTGCGACACACATGTAAATTGCGCAAATGAAGCTTGCCATTTATTATTTATTCAATGTGAAAAATGTGCAGCAAAAATGGATACGTGTTGTTCTACAGCATGTCAAGAAATTATTAAATTACCTTTTGAAGTCCAAAAAGAATTGCGAAAAGGAGTTCCAAATAGCAATAAAATTTTTAAAAAAGGACGTTCAGAAGTTTTAACTTATAAAAAATAAAAATGCAGAAAATTGAATTAATGGCTCCGGCCGGAAACTTTGAATCTTTACAAGCTGCTTTAGATAACGGTGCAGATTCTGTATATTTTGGTGTTGAACAACTAAATATGCGAGCAAGAGCTACTATTAACTTTACATTAGACGATTTACAAGAAATTTCGGATAGGTGTAAGGCTAAAAATGTTAGAACTTATCTTACACTAAATACCATAATTTACGATCACGATTTAACCATTGTAAAAACCTTAATTCAAAAAGCAAAAGATGCAGATATTACTGCGGTTATTGCTATGGATCAGGCGGTTATTGCAACAGCAAGAGAAATTGGAATGGAAGTTCATATTTCCACTCAAATTAATATCACCAATTTTGAAACTGCTAAATTTTACGCCATGTTTGCCGATACTATGGTGTTAAGTCGAGAGTTGAGTTTACGCCAGGTTAAAAAAATTACTGAACAAATTGAAAAAGAAAATGTTTGTGGACCTTCTGGAAGATTGGTAGAAATTGAAATATTTGGTCACGGTGCATTATGTATGGCAGTTTCTGGAAAATGTTATATGAGTTTACACAACCATAATTCTTCAGCAAACAGAGGTGCCTGCAAACAAAATTGCCGAAAAAAATATACTGTTATAGATCAGGAAACTGGTGTTGAAATGGAGTTAGATAACGAGTATATTATGTCTCCAAAAGACTTATGTACCATCGATTTTTTAAACGAAATTGTAGATGCTGGCGTAAAAGTGTTAAAAATTGAAGGAAGAGGTAGAGCTCCTGAATATGTTGCAAAAGTAATTAAATGTTACCGCGATGCTATTGATAGTATTGAAGCTGGAACCTACAGTAAAGAAAAAGTAGTCTCTTGGATGCAAGAACTAGAAAAAGTGTACAATCGTGGTTTTTGGAGCGGTTATTATTTAGGACAACAGTTAGGTGAATGGAGTAAAGGCTCTGGAAGCCATGCAACGCAAAAGAAAGTATACCTTGGTAAAGGAATGCATTATTTTCCAAAGGCAAATATTGGTGAGTTTAAAATTGAAGCTTATGATATTGCTATTGGAGACACTATTTTAATTACAGGTCCAACAACTGGAGCTAAAGAAATGGAAGTAAAAGAAATGTTTGTAAATGATGTTAAAGGTGAAAAAGGAAGTAAAGGAGATTCTGTAACAATTCCATTAGAGTTTAGAATAAGACCTTCAGACAAATTGTATAAAATTGTTGAAAACAAAGTAGAAGCTTAAATGGTAATAATTACCTTACAAAGAGCCAAATGTATTGGTTGCAATTATTGTGTTGAATTGGCTCCAGCTCAATTTCAAATGTCTAAAAAAGACGGGAAATCTGTACTATTGCATTCCAAAGAAAAAAAGGGATTTTTTACCATAAAATCACCCGACGATACTATATTTAATGATAGTATGAAGGCAAAAGAAGCCTGTCCGGTAAAAATTATTGATGTAAAACAAACTTAAAAACCATTTTTTAACGTTTTACAGTTAGCATTTTTAATTTATCTTTACAAATTAGTGAAGATTGTAGAATTGGATTTCAATTTTACTTAACTTATAAATAAAAAAGAATATATGAGCTGTAATAATTGCTCTTCAGATATAAATAGTGTACCGAAAGGATGTAAAAGTAACGGAAGTTGTAGTTCTGGAGGCTGTGAAAAGCTTTCAGTTTTCGACTGGCTATCTAATATGGCACTTCCTTCTGGTCAAGAAGCATTTAATATTGTAGAAGTACGATTTAAAAATGGACGTAAACATTTTTATAGAAATCAAGATAAATTACAAATTTCAATTGGAGATATAATTGCAGTTGAAGGGAATCCAGGACACGATATTGGTACAGTTTCTTTAAGTGGAGAACTTGTAAAAGTTCAAATGAAAAAGAAAGGAGTATCTATAGATAGTGAAGATATTAAAAAAATATACCGTAAAGCTACCCAAAAAGATATTGATATTTGGCAAGCAGCACGTGCAAAAGAATACGATACTCAATACAAAGGTCGTGAAATTCTAGGCAGATTAGGATTAAAAATGAAGCTGTCAGATGTTGAATATCAAGGAGATGGAAACAAAGCTACCTTTTATTATACTGCAGATGAACGTGTAGATTTTAGACAGTTAATTAGAGATTTAGCGAGTGCATTTAACATTCGTATTGAAATGAAACAAGTTGGTTTGCGTCAAGAAGCAGCACGTTTAGGTGGTGTAGGATCTTGTGGTAGAGAACTATGTTGTTCTACTTGGTTAACCGATCTACGTAAAGTAAATACAACCGCTGCACGTTACCAACAACTTTCTTTAAATCCACAAAAACTAGCAGGACAATGTGGTAAATTAAAATGTTGTTTAAATTACGAATTAGATACGTATTTAGATGCTTTAAAAGGTTTCCCAAAACAAGATACTATTTTAAGAACTGAAAAAGGAAATGCAAGTTTTGTGAAAATGGATATTTTTAAAGGCTTGCTTTGGTATACGTATATTGAAAATAGAAGTAAATGGTTTAAATTAACTCTAGAACAGGTTAATGAAATTATAGCTTTAAACAAAAATCAAGAAAAGGCTACATCGCTTGAAGATTATGAAGAAGATTTAATTGAAGAAATAAAAGCTGATTTTGAAAATGTTGTTGGACAAGATAGTTTAACTCGTTTTGATGCTCCTAAAAGAACTAAAAAACGTAGAAACAAAAAACGAAAAACACAAAATTCTAGAAACAAAGGTCAAAATCCAAAATCTAAAAACCCAAACCAACAAACCAAAACTGCTGGAACTCAAAACTCAAACCAAAAACCTAAACCAAATCAAAAGCCCAAAGCTGCAAGAACTAAAAAACAACATCCAAATCAGCAAAAGAAAACTGTAAAACCAGCTGAAAATAATGCAAACAAAACAAATCAGCAAAGAAATAAACCCAATAGAAATAAAAAAAGAAGACCTCCTAAAAAAAGTGCAAACAATACTAACAAAGAATAATTATTTAGTTACACTACTATGCATACTATTTTTAGTATCGTGTACTAGTGCAATAGATTATAGCAGTTATAAATCTATTGATAAGCATCAATGGTTTTCAGAAAATAGTATAGAATTTATTGTGAACAATACAGATACTATTTCAAAAAAAAATGTGTTTATAAATATTAGAAACAATAAAGATTATGAATTTAGTTCATTGTTTTTAATCGCAAAAATTGAATTTCCAAGCGGATTTCAAGTAACTGATACTTTGGAATATGAAATGACAGATCTTGAAGGAAATTGGCTAGGATCCGGGTTTACAGAATTAAAAGAAAATAAACTTTTTTATAAAGAAAATGTATTGTTTTCAGAAAAAGGAGCGTATAAATTTAATATCAAACATGCTACTAGAAGCATAGACGATATTAATGGTGAACTTCCATTAAATGGAATTACAGATGTAGGTTTAAGTATAGAAAAAGTAATTGAATAATGACAAAAAAAGAAACTGTTAACACTGATTTTTCAAAATATATTAAATGGTTTTGGATCATCATAATAGGTGGTACTGCTATGGTAGTATTACTATTTTTATTTGCTTCTTGGGGTTTTTATGGAAAACTTCCAACATTTGAAGAATTAGAAAATCCAGAACATAATTTAGCTACTGAAGTTATTTCAATTGATGGAAAAACCTTAGGGAAATATTATAAAGAAAATAGAACCCCCGTAAAGTATAAAGACTTACCAAAAAGCTTAATAAAAGCTTTAGTTGCTACAGAAGATGAACGTTTTTACGAGCATTCTGGTGTAGATTTTAAAGCCACTGCTCGCGCAATTGCAAAACTTGGTAAAGATGGTGGAGGAAGTACAATAACTCAGCAATTTGCAAAACTATTAGTGCATGGAGAGGGCTCTAAAAATATTGCTCAAAGATTAATGCAAAAATTTCAAGAATATGTTGTTGCCGTTCGTTTAGAGCGCCAATACACAAAACAAGAAATTTTAACAATGTACCTAAATAAATACGATTTTCTTAACCAAGCAGTTGGTATTAGATCTGCTTCACGTATTTATTTTGGTAAAGAACCAATAGATTTAACAGTGTCTGAATCTGCAATGCTAGTTGGAATGCTTAAAAACTCTTCATATTACAATCCTTTAAGAAGAGAAGAGTTAGTATTAAATCGAAGAAATGTTGTCTTAAGCCAAATGCATCGAAATAATTTTATTTCAGAAAAATTAAAAGATTCTTTACAACAAAAAGGCTTAGAATTAAACGTAAATAGAGAAAGCCATAGCGATGGAAATGCTACGTATTTTAGAGAATATTTACGCGATTTTATGAAAACTTGGATTAAAAACAATCCAAAACCAGATGGCACAGATTACAATTTACATAGAGACGGATTAAAAATTTATGTAACACTAGACTCGCGTATGCAACAACATGCCGAAGATGCAATGGCAGAACATATGTCTAATTTACAACGCGTGTTTGATAAAGAACAAAAACGAAATAAAACAGCACCTTTTTACGACATTGATAAAACCCAAATTGCAACTACCATAAGTCAAGCAATGAAACGCTCTGAGCGTTGGAGAAAAATGAAAAATAATGGCGCTTCTGAAAAAGAAATAAAAGCATCTTTTGATAAAAAAACAGAAATGAAAGTATTCTCTTGGAAAGGAGATATAGACACTATTATGTCGCCAAAAGATTCTATTTTATATTACAAACAATTTTTAAGATCTGGTTTATTATCTATAGAACCACAATCTGGACATGTAAAAGCATGGGTTGGTGGTGTTAATTACAAACACTTTCAGTTCGATGCTGTAAAACAACAAAAACGTCAGGTTGGTTCAACTTTTAAACCATTTGTATACGCAACAGCTATCAATCAGTTAAACCTATCTCCTTGTACAAAATTTCCAAATACATTGTATACAATTCCTAAAGAAAAATATGGAATGCCTCTAGATTGGACACCTGAAAATGCAAGTGATGATTATGGTGGAGAATTAACTCTAAAAGAAGCTTTAGCAGGTTCTGTAAATGTAGTTACTGCTAAACTAATTGATATGGTACATCCAAAAAATGTGGCAAGTTTAGCACATAGAGCCGGAATAACTTCAGAAATACCAGAAGTTCCATCAATTGCATTGGGCTCTGTAGATTTATCGTTATATGAAATGGTTGGTGCCTATGCAACTTTTGCAAATAAAGGACTACGTGTAGAACCTATGATGATTCTAAAAATTGAAGACAAAAACGGTACAGTTTTAGAACAATTTACACCAGATTCAAAAGAGGTTTTAAGTGAAGAGTCTGCTTATGTAATTATTAATCTATTAGAAGGTGTAACGCAATCGGGTTCAGGGATTCGTTTACGTAGTAGATGGGGAAAATATCCACAAGATGTTTCAACAGGGTATCCATATCAATTTACCAATCCAATTGCAGGTAAAACTGGAACAACTCAAAATCAATCCGATGGTTGGTTTATGGGAATTGTACCAAATTTAGCAACTGGAGTTTGGGTTGGAGGTGAAGATAGAGCAACGCATTTTGCAGGTATTACATTTGGTCAAGGTGCAACTATGGCACTTCCAATTTGGGCTTTGTACTATAAAAAATTATATGCCGATCCAAAATTAAATGTGAGCATGGAAGCTTTTGATAAACCTGAAGATTTAAGTATTGAAATTGATTGCTCAAAATCTGAAGATACAGAACTAAACGAAGCTGATTCTATAGATGAAGATCCTGAATTTTAAATATAACTATGAACAAAACCGCTTGGAAACCTTCAAAAGACATAATTGAAAGTAGCAACATTTATAAGATGATGCTACATTATGGTTTTGATAATTACCAAGATTTTTGGAAGTGGTCTGTAACAAATAAAGCAGCTTTTTGGGAAGCAACAGTAGAAAATTTAAAAATTAAATTAGCGCAAAATTATACTGCAATTTTAGATGTTTCTAAAGGTGTAGAAAATGCAGCTTGGTTAAAAGATGCTACGCTCAATATTGTTGATTCATGTTTTCAGAACGAGGATAATGCCACAGTATTAATTTTTCAAAAAGAAGGTGAAAAAGCACAAAAAGTTTCACAAAAAGCACTCTTAAATTTAGTAAACCAAATAGCTAACGGATTGTTAGATTTAGGTTTAAAAACAGGCGATAAAATTGCTATTAATATGCCAATGACCTTAGAGGCTGTTGCCATTTATTTAGCAGGTATTAAGGCTGGAATGCCAATAGTTACTATTGCAGATAGCTTTACACCTAATGAAATTGCAGTTCGCTTAAAAATAACTTCGCCTAAAGTAATTTTTACACAAGACATCTTAAAAAAAGGTGAAAAAGAAATACAACTTTATCAAAAAGTAGTAGAAGCAAATGCTCCAAAAACAGTTGTTGTACCAACATTAAAAAACGATGTTTCTTTAAGAAAAAATGATGTTTTTTGGAGTGCTTTTTTAAGTTCAAAAACAACATTTAAAACTGTAATTCAAAAACCTGAAGATATTATTACAATTCTATTTTCATCTGGAACTACAGGAGCTCCAAAAGCAATTCCGTGGACACACACAACGCCTATAAAATGTGCTAGTGATGCATTTTACCATCAAAATATTCATAAAAATGATGTGGTATGTTGGCCAACAAATTTAGGTTGGATGATGGGACCTTGGCTCGTTTTTGCTTCATTAATAAATAAAGCTACAATAGCATTGTATTATGGAACACCAACCGATGCTAATTTTGGTGAATTTGTGCAAAATGCAAATGTTACCATGTTAGGTGTAATTCCAAGTTTTGTAAAATATTGGAAAAGTTCTAAGTGTATGGAACAATTTAATTGGAATAAAATACAATGTTTTAGCTCAACTGGCGAAATATCTAATCCAATTGAAATGACATACCTAATGCAATTAGCAAATAATAAACCTGTTATAGAGTATTGCGGAGGTACAGAAATTGGAGGTGGTTATGTAACAAGTACAGTAATTCAACCAAATATTGCAAGTACATTTTCTAGCCAGGCATTAGGTGGCGAGTTTATTTTATTAAATACCGACAATAACAAAGCTAAAAAAGGAGAATTATTTCTAATTCCTCCAATAATGGGGCTATCAACTACGTTACTTAATAGTAATCATTATAACGTGTATTATAAAAATACACCAAAATATAACGGTAAATTGTTACGTAGGCATGGCGATCAATTAGAACAATTAGAAAACGGTTATTATAAAATGCTTGGAAGAGTAGATGATGCAATGAATTTAGGAGGAATAAAAGTAAGTTCTGTTCAAATTGAAGCCGTAGTAAATAAATTAGATTTTATAAAAGAATCTGCTGCAATTGCAGTAGCTCCAAAAAATGGCGGTTTAAGTAAATTAGTTGTTTATTATGTTGAAAGTTCTTCGAAAATTAATACTAATGAGCGTTTTCAACTAGCTAAAAATTGTATTAAAAAACAATTAAATCCATTATTTAAATTAACAGATTTAGTAAAAATTACTATATTACCTAGAACGGCATCAAATAAAATAATGCGGAGAAAATTAAGAGAACTATATTTAAAAAAATAAATGTTTGTCATTCCTGCGCAGGCAGGAATCCATTTTCATACTGTATGGATTCCTGTTTTCACAGGAATGACAAGATTAAAAAAGTTTATAGAAAATTAAAATAATGAAAATAATATCATATAACGTAAATGGCATTAGAGCTGCCTTAAAAAAAGGACTTATTGAATGGTTAGAAGCTGCAAATCCAGATGTGCTTTGTATTCAAGAAACTAAAGCACATAAAGAACAATTAGATTTAGAATTGTTTGAAAAAGCAGGTTATCCCTATCATTATTGGTTTTCAGCAGAAAAAAAAGGATATAGTAGTGTTGCAATTTTATCGAAACATAAACCAAACCATGTAGAATATGGAACAGGTATTGAATCTATGGATGTAGAAGGTAGAAATTTACGCATAGATTTTGATGATTTTTCTGTAATGAGTTTATACTTACCTTCTGGAACTAATGATGCTCGTTTAGACTTTAAATTAAATTACATGGCCGAATTTCAAGAATATGTAAATAACCTAAAAAAAGAAATTCCAAACTTAATTATTTGTGGAGATTATAATATTTGTCACGAAGAAATTGACATTCACAATCCAAAAATGAAAGGTGTTTCAGGGTTTTTACCTGTTGAACGTGAATGGATAGGTAATTTTATTGATAGTGGATTTATAGATTCTTTCCGTTATTTAAACAAAGAACCGAATCATTATTCGTGGTGGAGTTACAGAGCAAACGCCAGAAATAACAATAAGGGTTGGCGTATAGATTATCATATGGTAAGCGCTCCTTTAAAAGACCGTATTAAAAGGTCATACATTTTACCTGAAGCAAAACATTCAGATCATTGCCCAATTGTAGTAGAAATAGAATCATAAAAATTAAAAAAATAAGATAATGTTAAAAAAAGTAGCAATTTTATTGGTTATAACATTCACATTAAATGGATGTGTTTCAAAAAAAGTATATCAAGAATTAGAAACAAAATTTAATAAATTAAGAACTTCTAATTCAGAATTAATTAAAGAAAAAGATGCTTTATTAACTGCTAAACAAGGTTTGGAAGCAGAATTAGCAACACTTAAAGATGAATATGAAACATTAAAAAATGAAAAAAAATCATTGGATAATGAATACGCTTCACTTCAAAATAAATATAAAAATTTAGACGAATCGTATGCTGCATTAGCAACTCAAAGTTCACAAAAACTAGCAGAACAATCTAAAACAAATCAAGATTTATTAGTGCAATTAGAAGAAAAAGAACGCAAATTATTTTTAGAAAGTGAACGCTTAGAAAACTTGCAAAAAGAGTTAGACAAACGCTCTCAAGAAATTGATGAATTGCAAGCTTTAATAGATGCTAAAGAAGCTCAAATGCAACAATTAAAAAATGCAATTTCAAGTGCATTACACAATTTTGAAGGAAATGGTTTAACGGTGGTTCATAAAAACGGAAAAATCTACGTTTCTATGGAAAATAAATTATTATTTAGCTCTGGAAGTTGGGCTGTTGGTACAGAAGGTAAAAATGCCGTAGAACAGTTGGCAAGTGTTTTATCTCAAAATCCAGATATAAATGTGCTTATTGAAGGACATACAGATAACGTACCTTACAAAGGCACAACTCTAATAGACAATTGGGATTTATCTGTAAAGAGAGCAACTGCAATTGTTAGAATATTAAAAAACAAAGGCGTAGATCCAACACAAATTACAGCTGCAGGTAGAAGCGAATTTGTACCAATTAGCGATAATACTACTGCTGAAGGAAAAGCTAAAAACCGAAGAATTGAAATTATTTTAGCTCCTAATTTAGATGAAATCTCTAAACTATTAAAGGAATAAAAACCTAATGAAGCAGCTATTAAATATTGCATTACTACTTTATTTTAGTGTCGGATTTTCTCAAATAAAATCCGACACAATAAAGTTAGAACCAGATACTATAAAGCTTCAATCTTTTGAAGATTCTAAAGTATTATTTTCTAATGGAGACACATTATTGTTAAAAAATACAGACACTTTAGGGTTTAAAGAACACGTAGAAGCTACATTAATAGATAGTTTATGGTTACACGAATTAATAAAATCTCCTTTGTATGATACCATACAGTATGTGTTAAAAGATGATGAAATTTTAATAACTGAATTAGAAGAATTACCTACCGAATTACTAAAAGAAAGATTAGCTTTATTAGATAGTAAAACACCTTTTCATATAGAATACAATCCAGAATTAGAACAAATAATTAAAACTTATTTAAAAAGAAGAAAATCATCTTTTTCTACTTTAATGGAGCGTGCACGTTTCTATTTCCCTTTGTTTGAAGAGCAACTAGATAATTACGATATTCCTTTAGAAATGAAATATTTAGCAATTGTAGAATCTGCTTTAAGACCAAGAGCACGTTCTAGAGTTGGGGCAACTGGTTTATGGCAATTTATGTACCAAACCGGAAAACAATTTAATTTAAATGTAAGCTCTTATGTAGATGAACGCTCAGACCCTTATAAAGCAACAGAAGCTGCTTGTAAATTTTTAGCCAGTTTATATAAAATTTTTGGCGATTGGGATTTAGCTTTAGCCGCCTACAATTCGGGTCCTGGAAATGTTAGCAAAGCAATTAGACGTTCTGGAGGAAATACTAATTATTGGAATATTAGACATAATTTACCACGTGAAACGGCTAATTACGTACCTGCTTTTTATGCTACTTTGTATATTTTCGAATATGCTAACGAACACAATATAAAAGCTAAAGAAAGTACACTTGCATATTTTGAAACCGATACTGTTCAAATAAAAAGACAATTAACTTTTGAACAACTTTACGAAACTATAAATGTTGATATTGAAGTGCTTCAATTTTTAAACCCACAATATAAGCTAGACATTATTCCTTATGTAAAAGACAGAAATTACACACTTACATTGCCCGTAAAAGACATCGGTAAATTTTTAAGTAACGAAAAAGAAATCTATGCTTTTGCCGATGTTGAAGATGCCAAACGAGAAAAACCATTACCACAATATGTAGAAGAAAATTCAAGAACTACTTATAGAGTTAAAAGTGGTGATTATTTAGGCAAAATTTCAGAAAAATTTGGTGTTTCTGTAAGCAATATTAAACGATGGAATAATATGCGTTCAACACGTTTAAAAATTGGACAACGCTTAACAATTTATCCTAAAAGAGTAAATACTGTTACAAATTCTAAACCCCAAAAAACAACTAAAAAACCATTACCAATAGGGCCGCATGAAATTTACACCGTACAATCCGGAGATTCGTTATGGTTAATAGCTCAAAAATATTCGAATGTTTCTGTTCAAAATATTAAAGATTGGAACAATATTTGGAGTGTAAAAAGTTTGAAGCCAGGAACCAAATTAAAAATTTTTAAAATTTGATTTGATTTTCAGGATTATTTAAACTTAGATAGTTAAATAGCAACCAAAATAATAAAACAAACTTTTAAAAATGAAAAAAATTAGCTTAGTACTTGTAATTACTGCTTTATTTATTTCTTGTGGATCAGGTGAATCCAAAAAAACATTAAAAGAAGCAAATGGAAGAATTAATCACTTATTAGTAGTTATGAAAAATAGCGAATGGCAAGGTCAATTAGGTGACGAACTTCGTAAAATTATTGCAGAACCTGTATTGGGTTTACCACAACCAGAATCTCAATTTGAGGTAACACAAGTACCACCAGACAGTTTTTCTAGTATGTTTAGAGCCACCAGAAATGTATTAAATGTTGGTATTGGAGAAGAAACTTCTTTTTCTGTAAGTTCAAATGTATATGCAGCTCCTCAACAAATAATTACTATTATTGGAGAAAATAAAGAAGCTTTAATTGCTGAAATTCAAAAAAATAGTGAAAAAATTGTCAAGATTTATAAAGATGCTGATATAATTTCTGTTCAAAAAAATATTTTAAAAAACTTTTGGGATCCAACTCAAATTGAAACATTTACAAAACAAGGATTTTCTCTTAAAATTCCAAAAAAATACAGAAAAGTTGAAGACAACGGAGAATTTGTATGGTACCGCTATCATTTAAACGGAGATAATAGTATGGAATTAATGGCTTACACGGTTCCTATTACTTCTAAAGATGATGAAAATGGTAACAATATTGTAGCAATACGCAATGCCTTTGGAAAAAAGAACATTCCTGGTCAAATTGATGATTCGTATATGATGACTGAAGAAGCCTACTCTCCTCATATATTTGAAGTAGAAGTAGATGGAAAAAAAGCTTTTGAAACTCGTGGAAAATGGGAAGTTAAAAATGTATATATGGCAGGTCCGTTTTTAAGCTATACCGTTGTAGATAAACCAAATAACAGATTGGTTGTTGTTGAAGGTTTAACATTTGCCCCTTCTATTAACAAACGCGATTATATGTTTGAATTAGAAGGTATTTTAAAAACTTTAAAAATAAATTAATCAATTACAATCCTATACAATAAACCTAAAAATTTACCTACGGTAGTGTTAATATAAACTATTACTGTAGGTAATTTTTTTATATACTAGTATTAAATAATACTTATTCTTTTTTAATTAAAAGATAATAATCGTTTTCTAAAGCAAGATAACCTTGATTGTATATATAATAATAGGTATTTCCTGTTTTGGTAGTATAAATTGAAGTAAAAAAATTAAAATCAAAGTTACCATCTAATAATTTGGTTCTAGATACCTTGGTTTTCCCCGAACTATTTAACTCACAAAGCAATTTGTAATTTTTACGAAGCCTATTATTTACGTTTCTAATTAAATTTTTACTATCCTTATTTACTCTATTATTGTAAGAATTTCTACAATAATCCGAACAGAATTTTTTATCAATCCTTCCGTGGATTGGTTCTTTACATTCTAAACAAGTTTTCTTTTCCATAACTTAAACTTTTATAGCACTTTGTACCTTTTTTCAAACACCAATATACTAAAAATTATCCGTTCACAAACGACTACAAACATTTACATCCGAAAGTAACTATATAACAACCGAATAAAAATAGATTGGTTTTAAATATTTGCACCGTTGAGTTGACCAAATGATATTCAACGTATAAAAACTTATCTTATGAGTACGTTAAGAAACAAAGTACAGTTAATTGGAAATTTAGGAAACAACCCAGAAATTATTTCATTAGACTCTGGTAAAAAATTAGCAAAGTTTTCTCTTGCTACCAACGAAAGCTTTAAAAATGCTCAGGGCGAAAAAGTTACAGAAACACAATGGCATAATTTAGTTGCTTGGGGAAAAACAGCCGAAATTGTAGAAAAATATTTAGAAAAAGGAAAAGAAGTTGCCATTGAAGGTAAACTAACCACACGAAACTACGAGGACAAAGAAGGTACTAAAAAATATATAACAGAAGTGCTTGTTAATGAACTTTTAATGTTAGGAAATAAACAGTAGAAAAAATAGTTATAAAAATAAAAAAGAGTATCGATTTGATACTCTTTTTGTGTTGTTATTAATTTAAATTTTAGCAGCTTTTAATAATTGTAAAAACACAACTAATAATAAATAACACTGCACAATAAGAAATGTAGTACGTAAACCAAAAAAAGAAATTATTAATGAAAGAAATTTAACAGCTAGAATCTATAATAATAACTTAAATAATTATAAGGTGTTTAACAGTAGTTACAATTACAGCAGCTATATTAGCAACAAAATAGAATTAACAATTAGCTGTGCTTTTTTAACAAGCAAAAAACATTTTTCGGGTTAAAAAAAAGCTTAAAAAAGTAAGAATTTGCTTGTTATAGCAGTAAAAACACTTATTTTATCTCAAAAAAAAGCTAAAAAACATGAAATATCATCAATTTTAAAGCTCCATAATATTAAGAAAAACACATTAATTACCAAACTTAAACTAGTGTAATATATTGTATATTAACATATTAAACACTTAAAACAACAATTAAAGTTATAGGATGCTAAAAAAAAATTAGTTTTAGCAATTCAATTATTGCATAATAAAAAAAATTATGTAGTTTTGTTAACTAATTGTAATAACACAAGTTTATTAACCTATTTAAATTTTAAAGAATATTAATTAAAAAGTTACAAAATGAAAAATTTAAAAAAATTGTCGGTAGTATTATTTGCTACTTTACTAAGTTTTAACTTCACATCATGTATTGATGACGGAGTTTCTGACGCTGTAGACCAAGTATACTTGGCGCAAGCAGAATTCCTTAAAGCACAAGCTGCATTAAAAGAAGCAGATGCTCAAAAAGTTGTAGCAGAAGCTGCCTACCAAGATGCGTTAGCTGCAGTTGAAACAGCAAGAGCTGCTGGGATTGATGCTATGACAGAAAACCAATTGCTTCAAAACGAAGCTCAAGTTGAAGCAAATGCGCTTCAAGCACAAAAAAATGTTATTTTCTTAGCTGAAGAAGAAGCTAAATTAGAAGTAGCATTACAAACACAAATGAATTTATTGCAAGCTGCACAAAGCGAGTATGAAGTTGCAATGGTTAATTTAGGTGAAGCTGTAGCAGCTGCTAAAGATGCACTTATTTTAGGTTACTATGGTGATTATGCAACTGTAACTGCTGAACTTCAAGAATTGTATGAAGACAAAATCGAAGCTGAACATGATCTTGCTGTAAAAGAATTAATGTTGGTTGCAATTAATAACCCTGTTGATATGGTTTCTAGGGCTTATTACCAAGCAATGTTAGAAGCTGAATTAGCTGAATTAGAAGGTAAATTAGTAGCTGAAGAAGCTAACTTAGCTGCCTTAGAAGCTATTACTGAAGCTGATGCTGGAGCTCCTGCACAAGCTATTACAGATTTAGAGGCTCAAATTGCTGTTTTAAAAGAGCAATATGATGCTGTTGTAATTGAGCATGCTGAAGCTATAAATGCTAAAGATCAAGCTCGTGAAGCTTGGGAAGCTTCTACAGCTGAGTATAATGAAGTAATTGATGCTGAAGATCTTTTAAAAGCTGCTATTGCTGCTAAAAAAGCACATACAGACCAAATGGCTGCTGATACTGCATCTATTGCAACATACCAAAATATTATTGATGTTAAAATTCCAAATGCTGAACAAGCTGTTACTGATGCTGTAACTGCTTACACTGGAACTATTACTGATTTAGAAGCTGCTCAAGATGCTTTAGGAACTCAAGAAGATACTTTTGGAGATCCTTTCGTATGGCCAGCTTATGATGATGATAAAATTGATCCTGCTGTAACTTTATACGATGAGTGGTTTAACGCTGCTATTGATGAAGAAATTGCTGATTACGCTTTATCACAAGCAAATTATTATTACACTCCTCAATATCCAGGGGTTCCTTATGTTGTAGATTTAGAATATGCTTATACTAGTGCTGAAAATGCTCTTGCTACTTATGTTCCTGGTACACCTATTGCTGACTTAGAGGCTGCATTAGCTGATGCATTAGCTGAAGAGGTTGCTGCACAAGCTGCTTGGATTGCTGATCCTGATGGATTTACTATTGACGCTGGTGATGATGGTGTTGCCGGTGAAAACCAAACAACTACTGGTGAAACTTGGGTTCAAGTTGTTTCTTATGGTTTATCAGGTCCTACTTTTGGAACTGTTACTTATGATGCTTTTGCTTCTGTTCAATTAGGTGAAGATGTTGTTGATGATCCTCTTACTCCAGCTGATGAAACAGTTACTTCTGTAGCTGTATCAGGTGTTACAACTGCTCCTTTCCCAGCTGTTACTGTTATTGATGGTACTATGGTTGGTGAATGGTTCAACGTTGAAGCAGATGATTCTTCAACTCCAAACTTCTGGAGATTATTAAATGCTAGAGAAGCTGCTTATAATGCGCAAGCTAATTTAGATATGGAAGTTGATGGTGTTTCTGATGTTACTGAAGATAGAGATGAGGCTCTTGAAGAAGTTGTTAAAGCTTATGCTGCTTTAGGTTATGAATTCCCTACTGATGGAACTTTAGATGCCTCTGATATTTTAGCTGTTGAAGCTTATATTGTTGAATTAGGTGACGCTGCTACTGCTGCAAATGAAGCTGAAAATGAAGCTCAAAACGCTGTAAATGAAGCAATGACTGCTATTGGAACTACATTTAATAAATTTGATAGCCCAGCTGATTGGATTGCTTTAGGATCTAATGCTTCAGTTGATAGTAATGATTTAAATGACAGTGATCCAAATACATTATTTGAAGAAGTTGAAAACGCTTTAATTAACTGGTCAATTGCTAAACAAAAATTAGATGCCTTAGGTACAGTTGCTTACAACCAAGGTAAAATTGATGATTTAGAAACTGAATTAGAAGAATTAGATGCTTTATTACCAGCTCACGATTTAGCAATTGCTGATTTACAAGCTAGATATGATGCATTACTTGCTGAATTTGGATTTGACACTACAGCTTGGGATTTCGAAGGAGATATGGGATATGAAGAAGCAGGTATTTTATATAACTTGCCTTTATACGCTGAATACTTAGATGCTGTAGAAGCTTATAGTGCTGTTAACGCAAAATTTGTAAGTTTAGCAATTCAAATTGAAGACCTTGAAAACTTAATTGATGCTTATGCTTTTGTACAAAGTGGAGATTTTGTAACTGATGGTACAAACGTAGCTGACTTTATGGAAGACGTTGCTGAAGATATTGAGCAATCTAAAGAAGATATAGCTGAATTAGAAGAAGACATTGAAATCCAAAAAGGATTAGTTGCAACAGGAATTGTTGATAAAGATACAGCTGAAGCTTGGGTAGCTGAATACGAACGTAGATTATCTCTTTTAGAAACAGAAATCGAAGGTTACGAAACTGCTGCTGCTAGTTTATTAGCTAGAATTAATGCTTTATTAAACTAATTAAAGTTTTTTTAAGAAATATTGAAACTGGAGAGTTCGCTCTCCAGTTTTATTAAACAAATTAGTCGAATCTTAAAGAACTTTAATAATATGAAAAACAAAATAATTTTAAGCATCTTACTGGCAACGTTTACCGTTGTAGGTATGAGTGCTCAAGATAAAGATTCACACAAAAAAGGGGATAAACAAGAGTGTAAAGAATGTAAAGACGCTCCAAGGTTTGCTCCAAAAAAAGGAGATTTTACAGCTCAAATGTTATTTGGACAAGGTAATTTTGCAAATTACAGTTTGTATGTGCCTGGGTCAAATGCTTCTAATCCAACCTCATCTAGTTCTAATACTGTTTATAGTAGCCAACTTTATGTTAAAGAGGTTAGCGCTAATGAAAACAGCATTACTAATATGACTGGTGCTGAATTTAGATATTATGTGAGTGATAAAATTGCATTAAAAGCGAGTGGTGCTCTTATTTTAAGAGATACACCTTTCCAAGTTAATGTACCTGGAGTACAAGATCCTACTACTGGTAATTGGATTATTCCAAATTATGGTGCTGTTGATGCAACTGAGGAAACTCAAGCGCAATTCTCTATTGGTGCTGAATTTTTATTAAAAACAAAAAATGAGAGATTATTTCCTTATGTTGGGGTAAACTTACCATTTGATTATGCAAGAGGGTCTGTGTTTACACCAGCTTCTATTGATACAAATGGAAATGTTTCTATTCCTGATACTGGGTCTCGTCATTACGAAGTTGTTGCATATAGTGCACAAGCTATTGCTGGTGTAGATTACTATGTAGCAAAAGGATTATTTATTGGTTTTGAAATAAAACCATTATCTTATACTTACGCTACTAGCGTTAAGTCTCCTGCTCCTGAACTAAGTAATTTAGAAGTAGAAAATAGTACATTTTCAATGTTTGCTCAATATAACTTTAAAGTTGGGTTCAAATTTTAACTTGTGGGATATTACTATATTACAAAAAGGCTACCAATTTGGTAGCCTTTTTTTTGCTTGTTATTTAATAAAAAGCGTTTATTTTAGTAATATAAAAATTAAGTAACTTAAAGCTTAAATTTAGAGATAGTATAGTTTAACTTAGTGTAGTACTTGGCTCTTGTTTAAGTTATTTAATAAATGTTTCGTAAATCTTATCAACTATGGTTTGTGCAAGTTTAATTTTAGATTCAACTGTCCAACCAGCAATATGCGGTGTTAATAACACATTATTAGCATTAATTAAATAATTAAAGGCTTCTGGTAGGTTATCATTTTCAAATAAATTTTCAAAAGATAATTTTTCGTATTCTAGTACATCTAAACAAGCACCCAAAACTTTTTTACAAATTAATGCTTCTACTAAATCATCTGTTACTACAGCAGAACCTCTAGCGGTATTTATAAGGTAAAAAGGCTTTTTAAAAGCATTTATAAAGTCTAAATCTACCATTTTATGCGATAGCTTGTTAAATGGAGTATGTAAGCTTAAAACGTCCGCTTTTGCTTGTAACTCTTGTAGCGGAACTTGGGTACAATTATCATCTCCTACATTAGCTTTAATATCATAACAAATAAGCTCTACATCAAAACCTTTTAATTTTTTAGCAAAAGCTTTTCCCATATTACCGTAACCAATAATACCTATAGTTTTACCTTCTAATTCTATACCTCTATTATCCTCTCGTAACCATTTTCCATTTCTTATTTCTAGATCGGCTTTTTTTAAATTATTAAACAAAGCCAATAACATACCAAGCGCTTGTTCTCCAACAGCGTTTCTGTTACCTTCAGGTGCAGAAATTAAATGGATTCCCTTTTTATGAGCATACTCAACATCAATACTTTCTAATCCTGCTCCTACCCTAGCAATGAATTTTAAATTAGTAGCAGCATCTATAAAAGTTTTATCAATTTTAAATCTACTTCTAATTACAATACCATCATAATCAGAAATTATTGCTTCTATCTCAGTTTTAGAAGCAGTATAATTTTCAACATTTTGACATCCTAAATCGTTTAGTTTAGTAATCAATAATGGATGATTTGTATCTAAATGAAGAATTTTCATAATTAATACTGTTCTTTATCGTTTGGAAAGTCTTTACTTTTAACATCTGAAATATAGCTTTGGAAAGCTCCAGTCATTTCATCATAAAGATCTAAATATCTTCGTAAAAATCTTGGATGAAATTCTTGGGTCATTCCTAACATATCATGAGTAACTAATACTTGACCATCAACTCCATTTCCAGCTCCAATTCCAATTACTGGAATAGAAATACTTTTAGCTACTTTTTCGGCTAAAGCTGCAGGTATTTTTTCAAGTACCAATGCAAAACAACCTAATTGTTCTAATAATTTAGCATCTTCTAAAAGTTTAGCTGCTTCTTGTTCTTCTTTTGCTCTAACAGTAAAAGTTCCAAACTTATAAATAGATTGTGGTGTCAATCCAAGATGTCCCATTACAGGAATTCCTGCAGTTAAAATTCTTGAAATAGATTCAGCAATTTCACTACCACCTTCTAATTTAACAGAATGTCCTCCAGATTCTTTCATAATTCTTATGGCAGAATCTAAGGCACTTTTAGAATTTCCTTGATAACTACCAAAAGGTAAATCTACAACAACAAGAGATCTGTTAGTTGCTCTAACAACAGAACTAGCATGATAAATCATTTGATTTAAAGTAATAGGCAAAGTGGTTTCATGACCAGCCATTACATTAGAAGCAGAATCACCAACTAAAATTATATCTATTCCTGCATTATCTACAATTTTAGCCATAGTATAATCGTAAGCAGTTAGCATGGCAATTTTCTCGCCATTTTTTTTCATATCAGTTAATGATTTTGTTGTAATCTTTTTGTAACTTTTTTTTGCAGTTGACATTTTTGTTCAATTTTTAAGTAAAGGGTAAAAGTAATGAAAATTAAGATTATTAGTATGAAGATTAAACAGTAGTATTAATAAAAAAAACTAAATAAAATGTACTTTTAACAGGTAATAGTTCGGATATTGATAAAATTAAAGGTAAAACTTTGATAGTAAATATATTAAAATTAATTTTGCAAAAATTTAACTGATTTGAAAAACCCCACTAAAAATTCTGAAGCATACATTACAGAACTTGAAGATAAAATTATTGACTTAAGTTTAAAGTTAAAAAAACAAACAAGTTTATTAGAAACAAACAACAGTAAGCATAACCAATTACTAAATAAACTAACACATAATTTAAAAAACCCAATTGGTAATGCGTTTTGTTTTTCGGAAATGATGCTAGAAGATTTAGATGTATATACTCAAGAAAAACTTGAAAAACATCTAAATATTATAAAAGACACATCCAAATATGCGATTGATTTATTAAATAATTTTTCAATTTTTCAAGGTATAAATAATCCCGACTGTGTATACAGTTTCAAAAAAACAACTTATACTGATTTGGTTGAAGAAACTAAAGATAAAATAAGTAACAATACACAAAGGAATATTACAATTTTAACTGAAGAAACCGCAAAAAATGCATTTGAAATAACAATAGATGATGAAAAAATTGCATTAGCTCTAAAACAAATAATAGATAATGCTGTGCGTTTTTCAAACAAAGAATCTAACGTTACTATTGCTATAACCACAACTAATACAAGTATTGAAACCGTAATAACCGATAAAGGTATTGGTATTTCTGAAAAAAATTTAGATAATGTTTTTAAAGATTTTTTTACAGTAGATAAATACGATTTAGAAAGAAAAAAATGTATAGGTCTAGGTCTTCCTCTAGCTCAAAAAATAATAAAAAAACACAACGGTACACTTTCAATAAAAAGTATTTTAAATGAAGGTACTACAGTAAAATTAACATTACCGAAAAGTGTTTAAGCAGTAATTTTATTTACACTTCTTTTAAATATAGTAATAAAAATAAAAATTGTGTATCTTTAAATATTCGGAAGAACCCCTAGAAGAATTTTTAAAATGACCAGAGACCATCTAACTAACATAAAATCTGAAAACGATATTAGTAAAAATACTGATACGTATTTTTCATTTTTCGAATATTCTCCAGTTGCTTTAATTATTGAAGATTTTTCGGATGCTAAAAAATATATTAAATCAATTGTTTCAAAAAAAAACATTGATTTAGAAACCTACATTAAAGAAAATCCAGATGTAATTAATAAAATAGTTTCATTAACAAAAATAAAAGATGTAAACGCAAAAGCTGTACAACTCTACAATGCAAAAAACAGAGAAGATTTAATAGAAAACATTAAAAATGTATACCCAGAAAAGTCTAGTAAAGAGTATCAAAAATTAATACTCGATATTTTAACTGGAGTAAGTGAAACAGAAATAGAGACTGTAAACAAAACACTAGATGGAAAGGAATTTGATGTTCATATTAAATTTAATTTAATTGAAAATAACAATTTAAAAAGTGATTGTGTAATTTTATCTGTAGAAAATATTACTAAAAAAATAGCTGCACGGAGGGCTTTAATAAATAGTGAAAATAGGTATAAGGAGTCTGAAATAGTTGCTAAAATTGGAAGTTGGTTTTATAATATAAAAACAAAAGAAATTGAATGCACAAATCAAATTTTTAAAATAATTGGAGAAACGCCAACTAATAAAAAATTTGATATTGATTATTTTACTCAATATATACATCCAGATGATAGAGAAAAAGTAATAAACTACAATTTTGAAAATCTATCAGGTAAATCTAATCAAGAATTAAAATACCGCATTATAACAAAAGACAATAACCTTAAATATATTTTTGAAAAAAGAAATGTAATTTTTGAAAAATCTAAATTATCTAGAATTATTGGTATTGTACAAGATATAAGCGAGAATGTTTTTTTTGAACAAAAATTAAACACAACAAAAAACCTATTATCAAACACACTTTCTGGAATAAAGGATGGCTTTGTAATATTAGATAATAATTCATCTTATTTATATTTAAATACTAAAGCTGAAAATATAATAGGGAAACAAGCTAATAAACTTATAGGAAAACCCATTTGGGAAAATTTTCCTGTAAAAAAAGGTGATAAATTTTATACAGAATACAAAAAAGCTTTAAAAACAAAAAAACCAGTAAGTTTTGAAAGCTACTTTGCACCTAAAAATAGATGGTTTGAAAATAGAATAATTCCATCAAAAAATGAGATTTTAATTTTTTTCCACGAAATAACAGACAAAAAAAACTCGGAAAACACTATTAAGGAAGCTTATAATATTATAAATAAAAGCCCTACAATTGCAATACTTTGTGAGAATAAATTTAATTTTCCTGTAATATTTGCATCTGAAAATTCAGAAAAACTTTTTGGATATACACAAAATGAACTTTTAAACGGAAAAATAAATGTTCACGAATTAGTACATCCTGAAGATTTACCAATGATTAGAGGTAAAATATTCAAAAAAATAAAACATAAAAAAACTAAAGGATTTAAAGCTAAACCCTTTAGAATAATTACAAAAAAAGGAGCGATTAAATGGATTGATGCAAGGTATGATTTCACAAAAGATATCAATAAAAACATTACCTACATTCAAGCAGTTGTTGAAGATATTACTGATAAAAAAAGAACACAAGATTTATTTTATGAGAGTAACCAAAGATTACAAGATCAGTTTGAAAATACACCTTTAGCTTCAATTATTTGGGATAAAGACTTTAAAGTAATTAAATGGAATAATGCAGCCGAAAGAATTTTTGAATTTACAGCAAAAGAAGCCTTTGGTAAACATATAAAAGATTTAATTATCGATAAAAGTTACATCGATGAAATTGATAAAATATGGAATAAATTATTGCAGCAAAAAGGAGGCTATAGAAATACCAATAAAAATATTACAAAAAGTGGAAAAGAAATTATTTGCGATTGGTATAATGTTACCTTAAAAGATTCTGAAGGAAATATAACCGGAGTAGCATCTATGGGTAATGATATTACCGAAAATTTAAATTCAAAAAAACTTTTAGAAAAATCTGAAAAAAAATACCGAGATATTTTTGAAAAATCGATGGATGCTGTTGTAATTATTAAAGATGGAATTATAACCAATTGTAATAAAGCTACTTTAAGAGTTTTTGAATATCAAGATAAAAAACAACTGCTAAAATTACATCCTGCAGATATTTCACCACTAAAACAGCCTGATGGGAAAAATACTTACGATGAATTTAATAAATTTATGAAAATTGCTTTAGATAAAGGCAGTGTAAGGTTTAAGTGGTACCATCAAAAAATGAATGGAAGCATTTTTCCAGCTGAAGTTTCATTAACAAAAATTGAAGAAAATGATAATATAACAAGAATTCATGCTGTTATTAAAGATATTTCTGAAAGAGTAAAAAAAGAGGAATTAGAAAGTGTTTTATATGATATTTCAAAAGCAGCGTTAACTATAGATGATTTTAATGAATTTAGCACTTTTATTAAAAATAATCTCCATAAAATAATTGATACTACTAATTTTTACATTGCCTTATACAATAAAGAAAATAAGACCATTAGCTTACCTTTTGTTGTTGATGAAAAAGATAGAACACAGGAGTTTCCTTTAGAAAGATCGCTAACAGGTTATGTAATAAAAACAGAAAAACCATTATTAGTAGATACAGAAACCCACAATAAATTAATTGAAAAAGGCATTGTTGATATGATTGGTGAACCAGCCAAAATATGGGCAGGAGTACCGCTTAAAACACAAACTGAAGTATTTGGAGCAATAGGTGTACAAAGTTATAAAGATAGCAATGCATACAATCAAAACGATTTACAATTATTAGAGTTTGTTGCAAACCAAATTAGTATCGCTATTGAAAAAAATAATGCAGCTAACGACCTTAAAAAAGCACTCATAAAAGCACAGGAATCAGACAAGTTAAAATCTGCATTTTTAGCAAACATGAGTCACGAAATAAGAACACCAATGAACGGTATCATCGGTTTCTCAGAACTGTTTTTAAATTCAGAATTACCAGAAGATGTTCGAAAAAAATATGCTGAAATTGTAATAAATAGTAGTAAGCAACTACTTTCAATTGTAAATGATATTTTAGATATTTCAAAAATTGAAGCTGGAGCAATTCAACTAAATTATACAAACGTAAATATTAATAAGTTACTAGATGGTATTTACGCTTTTTATGCTCCAATTGCCAAAAAAGAAAACCTAGAATTTATATGTAAAAAAGGTTTAAACGACACCGATTGTATAATTAAAATAGATAAAACTAAATTACATCAAATACTAACCAATTTAATATCAAATGCATTTAAGTTTACAGATAAAGGGAGTATTGAAGTAGGTTATAAACTCATAAACAACAACTTACACTTTTATGTAAAAGATACAGGTATTGGAATTGATAAAAAATTGCATACTACAATTTTCAATAGATTTATTCAAGGTAATTTAGACTTAAATAAACAAAAGAAAGGTACAGGACTTGGCTTGTCAATATCCAAAAAGTTTATTGAATTATTTAACGGTGAAATTTGGATAGAATCTAATAAGAATGGAACAACAATATTTTTTACAATTCCATTTAAAAAAGTTATAAAAAACCCAAAAGTTATGAAAAGCGAACTAGATACAACAAAAAACAACCCATCAATTAATCAAGAAATTACAATATTAGTAGCAGAAGACGAAGAATATAACATGTTATATATTAATGAGTTATTCTCTACAACACCTTATAAAATTGTTGAAGCCATAAATGGTAAAGAAGCTATTGATATTGCTTTATCAAACCCAGAAATTAACCTAATATTAATGGATATTAAAATGCCAATAATAAATGGTAACGAAGCAATGCTTAAAATTAAACAAGAAAAACCTAATTTACCAATAGTTGCCCTTTCTGCTTTTGCTATGGAATCTGATAAAGAAAATGCATTAAATAAAGGATTTGATGATTATTTAACAAAACCTATCGATAGAAAAAAAATATTTGAACTAATAAATCACTACGCAAACCTTATTAGCGAAAAATAAATTATGAATACACATTAATTAAGATTAAATTTAGAGTTATTTCTAATTTAAATAATTAATTTAGCTCTAAGTTTAAACTTAATGAGTACTAAAAAACATATTTTAAATCCCGAGCAATGGGTTACACTTCATGCAGATTACCTGTTTAACTATACTATTAGTAGAGTTAACAACCACGATTTAGCAAAAGATTTAGTACAAGACACCTTCTTTGCGGGTCTAAATGCTAAAGATAATTTTCAAGGAAAAGCAAGTGAGCGAACTTGGTTAATTTCAATATTAAAAAGAAAAATTATTGACTATTATAGAAAAATAAATTCTGTAAAAGGTAAGGCTGAAGTAAAAATGAATTTTTATTCAGATGGTGAAAATGAAGGTGATTGGATAGAAGAAAGAGTTCCTTCTGATTGGAATAACGAAATAGAAAAAAATATTGAAAATAAAGAGTTAAATACTGCTTTAGAAAAATGCATAAACAACTTACCTGAAAAATATGCTATGGTATTTAGAATGAAAACTATACAACAATTTGAAACAGAAGAAATATGTAAGGAATTGGAAATTAGTTCGTCTAATCTTTGGGTAATAATCCATAGAGCCAGAACACAACTTAGAAAATGTATGGAAGATAATTGGTTTAAAAATTAAAGAGTTACAGATGAAATTAACATGTGATGAAGCTACAACAATTTGTGATAAAAGCCAGTATAATGAAGCAACTTTATGGGAAATAATAAAGTTGAGATTACATCTTCTTTTATGCAAAAAATGTGGTAAATATTCTAAACAAAACAGTTTTATGTCTAAATGTTATGAAACAAAAAGACTAACAGAATGTACTAAAAATGACTGTTTATGTGAAGAAGAAAAAAAAGCCATGAACAAACAGTTAAAAGAAAAACTTTAAATGGATTTTTTACCTGAACTAATTGAAGACTATGTTGTTAATCATTCACAGAAAGAACCAGAATTATTACAACAATTAAACAAAGAAACCTGGCAAAAAGTTTTAAATCCACGTATGCTAAGTGGTGCTTACCAAGGTAGATTATTAAGTATAATTTCAAAATTAACCAATCCAAAAAATATTCTCGAAATTGGAACTTATACTGGTTATTCTGCATTGTGTTTAGCCGAAGGAATTCAAAATAACGGAGAATTAATTACCATTGATAAAAATGAAGAATTAGAAAATTTTGCTAAAAAATATTTTAATAATTCTAATTATAAAAATCAAATAAAACAACTTATAGGTAATGCAGTTGATATAATTCCAACACTTAACAAAAAATTTGATTTGGTTTTTATAGATGCCGATAAATCTAACTATATAAATTACTTTAATTTAATAATCGATAAAATGAACTCTGGAGGTGTTATTTTATCTGATAATGTATTGTGGAGCGGTAAAATTGTTGAAGAACTCAATCCGAAAGATATCGATACAAAAACACTACTTGAATACAATAAATTACTAAACTCAGATGCTAGAGTTGAAACTATTTTACTTCCAATTAGAGATGGGTTAACCATAACAAGAGTAAAATAATACTAGCTTTTTAACACTAATAAACGTGCTAATTTGTAAAATACAATTGCAATAAATAAGCCTAGAAGCATCCCTACAAAAATATCAATAGGATAATGTAAGGCCAGGTAAAGTCTACTATAAGCAAAAAATAAAGGGAAAATAAAAATTAATAATACTCCTTTGTATTGTTTTTTTAATACCCAAAATGAAAAAAAAGCAATAGTAAAAGAGACTGCTGAATGACCAGAAACAAAACTAAAATCATTCGCTTCAACTAAAATTCGAATAGACTTATTTATAGAAACATCATTTATAGGTCTTAATCTTTGAAAAATATTTTTAATAATATTTACAATAACTAATGAAGTTCCTGCGCTTAACGCTGTTAATATTAAAATATACAGAGCTTTTTTTAATCCAAAAGCTTTATATCCCAAATAAAATAATAAAAAAAACAGTGGAATCCAATGTGGCGGATAGGTAACAAACAACCAAAATCCATCCCAAAATTCAATACCTTTAGAATGTAAAAAAAGTAATAATTGCTTATCGTATTCAATAAGTGAACCAAGAAATTCCAAAACTATTTATTTCTTTTAATAGGCCCTGTAATTTCATCAACAATAGTGTCTTTTACTTTTTTTACAGGTTTGCTATAGTCTTGAATATCATCGGTTACTTTCTTAATTTCTTCTTTAATACTTGAAGCAACATCAAGATCTATATTATTTTTTTCGGCACTATTATTTATTTCACGTTTAATATCGTTTGTTGCATCTTTAACTTGACGCATACCTTTTCCTAGGCCACGTGCAATTTCTGGTAATTTATCTGCACCAAAAAGCATTACAACAATAACTAGTACTACAAATATTTCGGCTCCGCTAATAAATAGATACATTTTTAAATATTTAGATTACAAAGATAGTATAAAAACGTTATAATTTAAATGATGTTGCTTATACTTGTTTAAGTTAAAAAATTACAATTTAAAAGCTTTAGCTTGTCTATCGTACATTACAATACTACCTGCTACAGAAACATTTAAACTTAAAACGGACTTAAATTTTACTAAAAAATGCGATTTTTCTATGGCAGCTTTAGACAATCCGTGGTCTTCTGCTCCTAACAAATATACACAACGCCTTGGGTGTTTAAATGTTTCCAGTTGCACTGCTTTTTCATCTAATTCAACACCAACTAACTGTGCTCCTTTTGGTAAATTATTATAAAAATCATCAAAAGTTGCATAATGAAAATAAGGCATTGCTCCCGTTGCTTTATGGGTATCACAAGCTTGTTTTGCATACCTATTTCCAATGGTAAAAATAAAACTTGCTCCCATATTTTGAGCTGAACGCCATAAAACACCTAAATTTTCAGGAGTTTTACCATTTTGAATTCCAATACCAAAAAAACCTTGTTCTAGATTGTTTATCATTTATAGATTTTAAGACTTTTAAAAAATACGTCATTCTGAACTTGTTTCAGAATCTCATCATACAAGTTACCTATCATTATGAGAACCTGAAATCGATGATTCACGAATTCCTTTAAAAAATAGATTAAATGAATGTGAGTAAACAAGTTCAGAATAACGGCTTTATTTAATCTCTAAATTATTTCTTTTTAGTCAACATACGTTTAATTTCATTCAATTTCATCAATGCTTCAATAGGTGTAAGTGCATCAATATTTGTTGCAAGAATTTCTTCTTTAATATCTTCTAACAAAGGATCATCTAACTGAAAAAAACTCAATTGCATCTCTTCTTCCTGAGTATTTTTCAACGTTTCTTTTACTTCAGCATTTGTATGGTTTTTTTCTAATTGTTTCAGCATTTTACTTGCCCTATGAATAACCGAAGTTGGCATTCCGGCTAATTTAGCTACATAAATACCAAAACTATGCTCACTCCCACCAGGAACTAATTTACGTAAAAAAATAACTTTATCTTTTAGTTCTTTTACTGAAACATTATAATTTTTAACACGTTCAAACGTATTGGTCATATCGTTTAACTCGTGATAATGTGTAGCGAAAAGTGTTTTAGCTTTTGAAGGATGTTCGTGTAAATATTCTGCAATTGCCCATGCTATTGAAATCCCATCGTAGGTACTAGTTCCACGTCCAATTTCATCTAACAATACCAAACTCCGTTCTGAAATATTGTTCAAAATACTAGCCGTTTCATTCATTTCTACCATAAAAGTAGATTCGCCCATAGAAATATTGTCACTTGCACCAACACGGGTAAATATTTTATCTACAATTCCAATTCTAGCATTTTGTGCTGGAACATAACTTCCCATTTGGGCTAATAAAACTATTAAAGCAGTTTGACGTAAAATAGCGGATTTACCACTCATATTAGGACCGGTAATCATAATTATTTGTTGCAAATTTCTGTTTAAAACCACATCGTTTGCAATGTATTCTTCACCAATTGGTAATTGTTTTTCAATAACAGGATGCCTCCCGTTTTTTATTTCCAAATCGCTACTTTCATCAATTTGTGGACGGATATAATTATTGTACTTAGCCAATTCAGCAAAAGACAACAAACAATCTATTTGCGCTATCAATTGCGCGTTTAATTGTATTGGCTGAATATAATCTAGTAAATTGCTAATTAATTCCGCAAAAAGCTCGTGTTCAAGTTTTCCGATTTTTTCTTCAGCCCCTAAAATTTTTGTTTCGTATTCTTTTAATTCTTCAGTAATATAACGCTCGGCATTTACCAAGGTTTGCTTACGAATCCAATCTTCTGGAACTTTATCTTTATGCGAATTTCTAACTTCAATATAATATCCAAATACATTATTAAAAGCTATTTTTAACGATGAAATTCCAGTGCGTTCAGTTTCACGAGCCAGCATAGCATCTAAATAATCTTTTCCTGAAGTTGAAATTGCTCTTAATTCATCCAATTCTTTTGAAACTCCACTTGCAATAACATTTCCTTTGTTAATATTTACAGGAGCGTCTTCGTTTATAGTTTTTGTAATTTTTTCGCGGAGTGTATTACAATTTTGTAATTGCTCTCCTATAATTTTTAACGATTGATTGTTGCTTTGTTCGGCGGCTTCTTTAATTGGAATAATAGCATTTAAAGAATTTTTTAACAAAACAACTTCACGCGGATTTACTTTTCCTGTTGCCACTTTAGAAACCAAACGCTCAATATCACTAATTTGTTTAATTTGGTAGGTTGCAGTTTCTAGAAAATCATCATTATCAATAAAATATTTAACAATATCATGGCGCTTTTTTATACGATTAATATCTTTTAAAGGCAATGCCAACCAGCGTTTTAATAAACGTCCGCCCATTGGCGAAATTGTTTTATCTATAACATCTAAAAGCGTTACAGCATTTACCGAAGTAGAATTGTATAACTCTAAATTACGAATGGTAAATCGATCCATCCACACATAATTATCTTCCGAAATTCTATTAATTACAGAAATATGCTCTAATTTATTATGCTGTGTTTCGCTTAAATAATACAATACAGCACCTGCAGCAATAACACCTTCATTTAAATCATCTACACCAAAACCCTTTAATGTTTTTACTTTAAAGTGATTTGTTAAGGTTTCCAAAGCGTATTCTACTTGAAATATCCAATCTTCTAAATAAAATGTATAAAAACGATCTCCAAACAGTTCTTGAAACTTATTTTTATGTTGTTTTTGAACCAATACCTCGCTCGGATTAAAATTTTGAAGCAACTTATCAATATACTCACTAGTTCCTTGCGCTGTTAAAAATTCTCCTGTAGAAACATCTAAAAAAGAAATACCAAGTTGTTTTTTTCCAAAGTGCACCGATGCTAAAAAGTTATTTGTTTTAGACTGTAGCACTTCATCATTTAAAGCAACTCCTGGTGTTACCAATTCTGTAACTCCACGTTTTACAATTTTCTTGGTCATTTTTGGATCTTCCAACTGATCGCAAATTGCAACACGCATTCCGGCTTTTACTAATTTTGGTAAGTAGGTATTTAAAGAATGGTGTGGAAAACCAGCTAAGGCAGTTTCTGTTTCACTACCTGCGCCACGTTTGGTTAAAATAATTCCTAAAACATGGGCTGCTTTTTTAGCATCTTCACCAAAAGTTTCGTAAAAATCGCCCACTCTAAATAATAACATTGCATCAGGATATTTTACCTTTATTGCATTGTATTGTTTCATTAATGGTGTGACTTTCTTTGATTTTGCTGCCAATTTTTTAGGAAATTAAGTTAGATTTGCGAAGTTACATTTTATATTGAAAGATTGAAAAATTTGATGATTTAAAAAAGGGTTAATTCAAAACTCATTTCAATTTTAGGACAGAAGTATATTATAAATCAATAATTGTTTTATACCTTTAAAATTGATTCTAAATAGGGGTATTTTAATATCTAAAAACAAATAAATTGAATATGAAAAAACAATTCCTGCTCATTGTAATTACTCTCTTCTATCTTAGCAGTTATTCGCAAATCTCTTTTAAAAAAGGATATTTTATTAAAAATTCTGGTGAAAAAATAGAATGCTTCATTAAAAATATTGATTGGAAAAATAACCCCAGTCATTTTAATTATAAATTATCAAAAAATGATAACCAAAAAGAAGCAACTATTGAAGTTGTTAAAGAATTTGGAATTTATAATATTGCTAAATACCAACGTTATACTGTTGACATTGATATGTCTAATGAAAGTATAAACAGTTTAAATCAAGATAGAAGTCCGAATTATAAGAAAGAAACACTTTTTTTAAAAGTACTAATAGAAGGTAACGCTGATTTATTCTTTTATGAAAAAAAGAATTTAAAAAGATACTTTTATAAAACTGACACAATTAATATTCAACAATTAATTTATAAAAGTTACTTAACTTCTAGTGGTCAAATAGCTAAAAACAACACTTATATATATCAACTTAGGGCAAATTTAAAGTGCCAAAATATTTCAATAAAAGATACTGAACACCTTGATTACAGAACAAATAAATTAGTAGACTTTTTTATAAAATACAATAAATGCACTAATTCTGAATTTGTTAATTATAATACAAAACAAAAAAAAGATTTATATAATTTAACAATTAGACCTGGTTTAAATATTTCATCTCTTACACTTCGTGGTGATTACACTAAAGTAAAAGATGCTAATTTTGATAATAAAATAGGCTTTAGAATAGGGATTGAGAATGAATTAATTTTACCTTTTAACAAAAATAAATGGGCTATTATAATTGAACCAACATATCAATATTTCAAATCAGAAACCTCAACAATTAGTTTTGGAACTAAACAATCTGTTAAAATTGATTACAATTCCATAGAATTACCAATTGGAGTTAGGCATTATATGTTTTTAAATAAAAATTCAAAATTATTTATTAATACTTCTTGGGTTGTTGATTTTAATTTTGGCTCTTATTTAGATTATGAATTTAGTAAAGATATAAATACTTCAAGCCCTAATAGCAATTTTGCAATAGGAGCAGGATATAGCACCAAAAAATATAGTGCAGAAATTAGATACTATACAAATAGAAATCTTTTAGAAAAGATGACTAATGATGCATATTACAAAAGTCTCTCTATAATTTTTGGATATTCAATTTTTTAAACACATTTAAAACCCCACTTAATTAAAACAAGATAATGAGAAAACTAAAAAACAGTGAACTTGGAAGATTAAATGTTGAAGACTTTAAGAAAACTGAAAAAATTCCACTAATTGTAATTCTAGATAATATTAGAAGTTTAAATAATATTGGATCAGTTTTTAGAACAAGTGATGCTTTTTTAATTGAAAAAATATATTTATGCGGTATTACAGCGCAACCTCCTCATAAAGAAATTCATAAAACTGCATTGGGAGCTACGGAATCTGTAGCTTGGGAATATGCTGAAGATACCTTAACTTTAGTTGAGAAATTAAAAAATGAAAAGATTAAAATTTTAGCTATTGAACAAGCTGAAAACAGTACGATGTTGCAAGATTTTACGCTAGAACCCAACCAAAAATATGCTGTTGTTATGGGAAATGAGGTAAAAGGAGTGCAACAAGCAGTAGTTTCTGCAAGTAATTATTGTATTGAAATTCCACAATTTGGAACCAAACACTCTTTAAATATTTCGGTAAGTTGTGGTGTTGTACTTTGGGATTTGTTTAAAAAGTTTAAATTCTAATATTAGATTATACTTTACACACCGTTATTTATTATTATACAATTTAGAAACCTCATTAAAATTGGTTGATGCATTAATTTTATAGAAATAATTCAATTGCCATTTTTGAGATAATTGAGCTTGTTTATTTTTTGTAAGGTCCCAACTCGGATACACTCTAAATGCTCTCTTTCCTTCTTTGTTTACTGTTGATAGTATTCCTTTTTTAATCAGTATAGATTTTGGAAAAACAAATTGCCCAAATTCATTTGGTGTATGTACGTTTACAATAAAAAAATCTATTGTATCGGTTTCGTTAAAAGGCTCAATTATTCCGTCTGTATTCCGTTTCCAAAAAGTTACAAATTGGCCAACTTTTTTAGGTGTAACTTTAGCATTTCTACTAATAATAATTTTTCCATTGAGTTTAAAACTACAAGCATTATATGCTCTACTTTCTGGATCTAAATTAAAATCAGAAATATTTAAATTACATTTACTGTAAACTGCTTTTTTAATTTGATTTAGGGTATTATCCATATTTTTTAATTAGCAAAATTTAATTCAAAAAAGATTATTAGAAGTCAAAACCACTTAAAATCCTAAAATTAATTTTGCAATTAAAAAGTAAATTAAAATCCCCAAAATATCGTTACTTGTAGTTATAAATGGACCTGTAGCTAAGGCAGGATCTATATTTCTTTTATCTAAAATAATTGGAACAAAAGTGCCTATAATTGAAGCAATAATAATAACAGAAACTAACGAAATAGATACTGTTAATCCTACTTTAAAGTCAAAACCAAGAAAAAACATTCCTGCAGACATTAATAATATGGCAAGAACAAAACCATTTAATAAGCTAAGTGATATTTCTTTAACAAGTCTATTCCAAAGCGAACCTCTTAAACTATCGTTTGCCAACCCTTGCACAACAATTGCAGATGATTGTACTCCAACATTTCCTGCCATTGCGGCAATTAATGGTGTAAAGAAAAATAGTTCAGGAAATTGTCTCATTGCATCTCCAAAACCGCCCAATACCGAAACACTAATAAAACCACCAAACAATGCTAAAATTAACCAAGGTAAACGCGCTTTAGTAAGTTCCCAAATGGTATCATCTGCTTCAACATCTTGAGAAATACCCGCTGCTAATTGGTAATCTTTTTCAGCTTCTTCTCTAATTACATCTACAATATCATCAATAGTAATTCTACCAACTAAATGTCCAATTTCATCTACTACAGGAATTGCTTCCAAATCGTATTTTTGCATAACTCTAGCTACATCTTCAGCCTGGTCATTTACATTTACCGAATCTACTTTTTTTATTAAAACATCTTTAATTGCAGTTTTTGTAGAGGTGGTTAACAAATCTTTTAAAGAAAGCCTTCCTATTAGTTTATTATCATCATCTACAACATAAATAGAATGTACTCTGGTAACCTCTTCGGCTTGCGCCCGCATTTCTTTTACACACGTTAAAACATTCCAATTTTCGTTTACTTTTACTAACTCTTTCGCCATTAAACCACCTGCAGTATCTTCATCGTAACGTAAAAGCTCAACAATTTCTTTGGCGTGTTTAATATCTTCTAGATGCGCAATTACTTCTTCTTTTTGATTTTCTGGAAGTTCTGAAATAATATCTGCTGCATCATCGGTATCTAGCTCGTCAATTTCTTCTGCAATTTCTTTACTAGAAAGTTCGTTAAGAATTTTTTCACGAACATCTTCATCTAATTCGGCAATTACTTCTGAAGTTACATCACTTTCTAAAAGTCGAATTAAATAAATTGCTTCATCAGTATATAAATCATCAATAACCTCTGCTATATCTGCATAATGGAATTCTTCCAATAAAATCAATAAAGATTCATTGTTTTTTTCAGCAATTAATAACTGAATATCTTCTATAAACTGTTTTGAAATTTCAACTGACATCTTTTTCTATTTTAGAAGTAAGATTAATGAACTCTTGAACCGATAATTGCTCTGGACGTTGACCAAAGATACTATCTTCTCTTAAACTATCCGATAAATTAAGCACTTTTAAACTATTACGAAGTGTTTTTCTACGTTGTTGAAAAGCCGTTTTTACTACTTTAAAAAATAATTTTTCATCTACAGGCAGCGTATAATTCTCTTTTCTTATAAGTCTAATAACTCCAGAATCTACTTTGGGAGGTGGATTAAAAACAGTTGGTGGTACTGTAAATAAATATTCTACGTTGTAAAAAGCTTGGGTTAAAACTGAAAGTATTCCGTAAACCTTACTTCCTGCTTTTTCTGCAATTCTTTTAGCAACTTCTTTTTGAAACATTCCGGTAAACTCCGGTATTTGATGTCGATTTTCAAGTGTTTTAAATACTATTTGAGTTGAAATATTGTACGGAAAATTTCCAATTATTGCTACTTGTTCTTTTATAAAATAAGTTTCAAGATTAATTTTTAAGAAATCTTTTGAAATAATTCTATCAGCTAAATTTAAATAATGAGTCTGTAAATATTCAACCGATTCTGTATCAATTTCAATTACATACGTTTTAAGTGGTTTTTTAAGCAAATATTTTGTTAAAACACCCATTCCAGGCCCTATTTCTAAAACATTTTTATAACCATTTTCGGTTAAACTATCGGCAATTTGTTGCGCTATTAATTCATCTTTTAAAAAATGTTGTCCTAGGTGTTTTTTTGCTCTTACACTCATAAAATTAATTTTTCACACTCATACTAAATTGTTCACTAACAACTTTTAATTCGGTTCTAAAAGCTACAATTTTATCTTTAAATAAATGCATTGCTTCTGCTCTTAATTTTTCGGCATCTTCTTGGTAATATTCTTGAAGAGTTTCTATACTATCTGTTGTGTATTGTACAGCATATGTTGTGCCTCCCATTTCTTCATCTACCATAACTTGAATCATTTTTGCATTGGTAAATTTCCCTAAAGAAAGCATATTTGGTATATGTACTTCTTTCATCCATTTTAACCATTGCTGATGAACCGATTCATCAACATTTGTTGTTACGTTATATATATACATTTTTTTTAGTTTAAAAGGTTAAGGGTTATAAAGTTTATAGGTTTAATGTGACAAAGATACAAAGGTTTCTTTACAACTAATTAATTTAGTCTAAAGCAACGTTATAATCTTCTTTTTTATCTGTATTTTGTTTTTCGACTTAATTAAGTGTATCTCCACGTAATTTTCTATATTTTTTTCGTGCATCAACTAAATATATACTTGAAGGATATTCAAAAATAATTTTTTGATAATATGCTTTAGCTTTTTCAATATTATTTAATTTATTTAAATACAATTCTGCCAAATAATAGACTGCGTCATCTACTAAAATATCTTCTTTATTAAGTGCTATAATTTGTATATAATTATTTTCTGCTCGTGTAAAATCATTTAATTTCTCCAATAATTTAGCTTGTTTAAATAACGCCTCATCTTCTAATGAATGTCCTTTAAAATTTGTTAAAATTACTTGTAATGTATCTACTGCTTGTTGGTTTTTATTTTGAAAGGCCAATAAATCGGCTTTTGCATATGTTTTTAATGCAATTTTTAAACTATCTTTTACAATATTATCTGTAATTAATAAATTTAAGTCCAATGCATCATTTGCTATTAATTGCGATGTTGAATTTTTTAATACTTTTAATTGTGATTGTGCCCATTCAAAATCTCCTTTAAAATAGGAAGTTTGTGCAATTTTAAATCGTGCTGTTTGTCCAATACTATTATTTTTTAAATTGTTTTGAACTTGTGTGTAATAAATTAAAGCCGAATTAAATTTATTAGAATAAACTAAAATATCTGCTAATTTCGTTTTTAAATTTCCTTTCTGAAATTCGTTTATAGGTAATTTAAGAGCTTCTTTTAATAATGAAATTGCATTTTTTGATTCATTTTTCCTAAATGCTAAAAAATCTGCATACACAATTTGTACGGCAATTGTATGTTCATTTTTGCCATACTCCATAAAAATTTGTTGAAATTGTTGTTCTATAACAGAAACTTCATTCTCCGTTTCAATTGCTATTTGTAATAAATATAATTTTGCTCTTAATTGATCTTCTAAATTTTTTGTGTGCGAAATAACATAGTTAAAACAGTTTTTAGACACCAAATAATCTTTATCTGCATAAGCAATTTCACCCAAATCTGTAATACCTTTTAAACTATTTGGATCTCTTTTAAATAATGCTTTTTCTTGTATTAAAGCTTTACCATACTCTTTTTGTTGGGTATATAACCAGCTCAATAGTTGATTCCAACTATTTTGCGGATTGTTTTGCAATCTTTTAATTAATAATTTTCTCAGAAAAATATTAGCTTCATTTTCAGCATCATCGGTAATATACTTCCCAATATAAGTTTTTGAAGTTGGTAAATAATTTACATTGGTTTCAACCAAATTTAAATAGGTATTAAACATATTTTCTAAATCGCCCTTTTCACCATAAATGGCTGCAATTTGTAGGTTGTAATTCGAATTCGGATTTACTTCCATCGATTTTTGAAAAGCTGCAAGTGCATAATCTAGCAAATGGTTTTGTTGAAACGATCTACCTATTAAATAGCCTTGATTTCGCTTTTTTTCTATTGAATTTAATGCTTTTTCATAAAAAAAAGAGGCGCTGTCTTGTTTGTATTGCAACTGATAATTATACCCTAACTCAACCAATAAATAATATTGATTTGGTATTTTTTTTAATTGTGTATTTATTAATAAAGCTACTTCATTAAATTTTTCTAGTTGTCGATAACTCTCTATTAAATTAGTTAGATAATTACTGTTTAATGGATTTTTTTCGTGTAAATTTTTATAAATAGCAGCTGCTTTTTCATACTCACCATTTCTAAGATATAAATAGGCTAGTGAAGATTCTTGCGCATGTATTTGCAAGGAAAAACAACATATAAGTAAGATTAAAATTTTACGCATTTTCTCTATTAAATTCATTCAAATATAACCAAACAAGTGTTAAAGTTTTTATAATTACCTTATATTTTAGAAATATGGCTGTAACATTTTGGCACAAAAATTGTCTTTAACATATAAAACAACTAAATTTTTTATTATGAAAGAATTAATAAAACAATACGAAACAGCAAAAAATAAAGCATTAATATTCATGAAAAAAGGACAAATAAATAATTATTTTGATGCCTTAATTGAAATGAATAAATACAAAAAAATGATAACCGTTAGTGTTAACTAGTTAATAAGCTCAAATCCACAGTATGGAACTAGCACCTTAGGGATTTTAATTCCCTCAGGTGTTTGGCAATTTTCTAACAAACCTGCTAACACGCGTGGTAATGCTAAAGAACTTCCATTAAGTGTGTGTGCTAATTCGCTTTTTCCTTCACTATTTTTAAAACGAAGTTTTAAACGATTTGCCTGAAATGCTTCAAAATTAGAAACAGAACTTACTTCTAACCAACGATCTTGTGCTGTTGAAAACACTTCAAAATCGTACGTTAATGCAGATGTAAATCCAATATCTCCACCACATAAACGTAAAATTCTAAAAGGTAAATTTAATTCGTTTAAAATTCCTTTTACGTGTGCAACCATACTATCTAAAGCTTTATAAGAATTAGATGGGTGTTCAATTCTAACTATTTCAATTTTATCAAATTGATGCAATCTATTTAAACCACGTACATGCGCTCCGTATGAACCAGCTTCGCGTCTAAAACAAGGTGTATATGCGGTATTTAATATAGGAAAATCACTTTCTTTTAAAATAACATCTCTATAAATATTAGTTACTGGAACTTCTGCCGTAGGAATTAAATATAAATTATCTTGTGCATCGTGGTACATTTGCCCTTCTTTATCTGGCAATTGCCCAGTTCCAAACCCTGAAGCTTCATTTACTAAAAGTGGCACTTGCACTTCATTATATCCAGCTTCGGTGTTTTTATCTAAAAAATAATTGATTAAAGCGCGTTGTAATTTTGCACCTTTACCTTTATATACTGGAAAACCGGCTCCTGAAATTTTATTTCCAAGTTCAAAATCAATAATATCGTACTTTTTTGCCAATTCCCAATGTGGTAAAGCATCTGCGTGTAATACAGGAATTTCACCTTCTTGTAATACATTTAAATTATCTTCTTCTGTAGAACCTGCAGGAACAATTTCATTAGGAATATTTGGAATTAAATACAATAATTCTTGTAATTCTGTTGCCTTATTTTGAAGGTTGTCAGCTAAATCTTTAGATTTTTGTTTTAATAAAACTGTCTTTTGCTTTAAAACTTCGGCTTTTTGTCGTTCACCAGATTTAAATAATTGCCCAATATCTTTCGATAATTTATTAGATTCTGCCAATACAGCATCCAATTCAGTTTGAATTGATCTTCTACTTTCATCAGCAGCAATGGTTTGTGCAACCAAATCAGCAGCGTTTTTTAAATTTCTTTTTTCTAAACCCTTTAAAACAGCTTCTGTGTTTTCTCTAATAAATGCAACTTGTAACATTGTTTTTTCCTTTTATTGAATGGCAAATTTAATAAATTGCTGATAAAAGAAACCAAATAGTTTAATTTGATTTTAAAGAAATAGTTTCTGAAATTTTTGAAATTATTTGTGGCACTTCAGAAATTGAAAAATTTAAATCTAATTTAAACGAATTTTTATTGATTTTAGTAAGTTTTAATTCTCCATTTTTTACTGGAAAATATCCTGTTTCACCCTTACAATAACACAGCCTTCCAAAATATAATTTTACATTTTGTAATGTTTCATCAGATAACTCCATTGGAGTAATATCTGCATCAAATTCAGCATATATAATTTCGGTATAACTGCTATCTTGTATGTTTTTTATAGTGTTTTTGGTATAGGTATATTTTAAAATTGTTTTAGATCCTTCAGAAATTTCTGGGTACATAATACCTATATTATCTGTTTTAAAAACAATTGCTTTATTAGGAAACAGCTCAATTGAACAAACACCATTTTCGGGACAAGTTTCTACTTCTTGTTGTATATATTGACTTACAGTGTAATTAGATTTACAAGAAATCATTAAAAAAGCACATACTATTAATAGATTTCTCATAGGTTAAATTTCATTTAAAAAGTTATTATTAATATACTCTAAACAAGTGTTTTTGTCTTTTATTAATTGATTTTTTAATACTTCTATAGCATCAAATTTTTGTTCTTCTCTTAAAAATTTCAATACTTCAATCTGAATTTTTTCATCATAAATTTGCTTATCGAAATTAAAGAAATGAACTTCAATAGTTTGATTTTTACCACCAACAGTTGGTCTAAACCCAATATTCATCATTCCAAACACTTCTTCACCATCTATCTTTGATTTTATAATATATGCACCCGTTTTAGGAATTAATTTATAGGTTTCTGGAATATGTATATTTGCTGTTGGAAACCCAATTTTTTCACCTAAATTTTTACCTTTCACCACCGTTCCGGTTAACATAAAATTGTATCCTAAATAACTATTAGCTTTTACAATTTCCCCGTTTTCTATGGCTTTCCTAATTTTTGTTGAACTAACAGTAATATCGCTAATTTCTTGTTGCGTTATTTTTTTTACCTTAAAATTATAGGTATATCCATAATCTTGTAATTGTTCAAAATTACCTTCTCTATTTTTTCCAAAATGATGATCGTAACCAATTACCAATCTTGAAATATTTAGCGTATTTACTAAAATATTTCTTACAAAATCTAAAGCCGAAAGTTTAGCAAAACTCTTTGAAAATTCGTGAATTACTAAAATATCTAACCCTAAATTTTCCAATAATTTTGTTCGTTCTTCAATAGTATTAATTAATTTAATGTCTAAATCTTTTTGCAACACCATACGTGGATGTGGAAAAAAAGTAAGCAATACAGACGTTGCTTTATTATTTTTAGCACTTTTTATCAATTTTTTAATTACCTTTTGATGTCCAATATGAACACCATCAAAAGTACCAATGGTAACAAAAGTTTTATTGATTGATTTAAATTTAGATAAATTGTTGAAAATTTTCAAAATAAGAAAACTAAATTAATTGTTATAAAGTAGCAAAAATACTGTATTTAATTAAATCAGAGTTAAATTGAATAATTAAAAAGACATTATAATTGTGTTCAACATATTATAATATATATTTGTAAGTTTCTTATACACAAAAAATAAACGCATGAGGTATTTAAATATTAGATTTTTATTAATAATTATAATTGTTACCACTCAATATTTTTCTGCTTCTGCTCAAAAATCGGATAATCTTTGGTCTAAAAAATCTATTTCAGAAAAAGGTTCAGCTTCAAAATTAGCAAGAAAATCTATACCTAAAGCATATACACTGTACGATTTAGATTTAGAAACTTTGAAAAACAAGTTAAAAAATGCTCCAAAAAGAAAAGAAGATTTAAAAAACTCTAGTGTTACTTTAAATTTTCCAAATGGCAATGGTGAATTAGAAAATTATGAGATTTTTGAAACACCTATTTTATCTGATAAACTTCAAAAAAAATACCCAACAATTAAATCTTACATCGGAAAAAGTGTTAAAAATCCGGGGACAACTATACGATTTAGTGTTACAGCTGCTGGTTTAAATGCTATGACATTAATAAATTCTGGAGAATCAACATTTATAGATCCTTATACCAAAAATAAAACATCGTATTTAGTATATAAAAAAACTGATACGCCTGAACCAGAAGAGGAGTTTGTTTGTAAATTCGATGATTATAATACTGAAATTAAGCATAGAACTAAAACAACTTCAAATACATCATCAAAAGCAGAAAATGCAAATGATGGAAAATTAAGAACCTACAGATTAGCCATTGCTACAACTGGTGAATATGCTCAATTTCATTTATCACAACAAGGAATTGCTGAAACCGAAACCGATTCTGTTAAAAAGGTTGCCGTATTATCTGCTATAGCAACAACTATGACACGTGTTAATGGTATTTTTGAAAGAGATGTGGCTTTAACAATGGTTTTAGTTGATAACAATACAGACATTATTTTTTTAGATGCAACAACAGATGGTTTTACAAACGATGATTCTGAAGAATTAATTGATCAAAGTCAATCAATAATAAACAGCACCATTGGAACCGATAATTATGATATTGGACATACTTTTAGTACTGGAGGTGGAGGTTTAGCTCAATTAAATTCACCTTGTACCTCTAATGGAAAAGCCAGTGGAATTACAGGTTCTAACAATCCTATTGGAGATACTTATGATATTGATTATGTTGCACATGAAATGGGACATCAATTTGGGGCGCATCATACATTTAATACAAGTTCTGGAAATTGTAATGGTAACATTAATCAAGGTACTGCTGTTGAACCAGGAAGTGGCTCAACTATTATGGCATACGCTGGTTTATGCTCTCCTCAAAATATTCAAAATGCAAGTGATGCTTATTTTCACTATGTAAGTATTCAAGAAATGTGGGCAAATATTACTGAAGGAAATAGTAGTGCTTGTGCTGAAATTTCTAATACCAATAATAACACTCCGGTAATTGAAAGCCTTCAAAATTATACAATCCCTGTTTCTACACCTTTTGTTTTATCCGCAACTGCTTCAGATGCAGATAATGATCTTTTAACATATACTTGGGAACAAATAGATACTGAATCCGCAACACATCCCCTTGTTTCTACTGCAACTGGAGGTCCGGCATTTAGATCTCTAGAACCAAATGAAAACCCCGAAAGAACATTTCCTAATATGTCAACTATTTTAGGTGGTAATACATCTAATCAATGGGAGGTTTTACCTTCTGTTTCACGAACAATGACGTTTGCGGTTACTGTTAGAGATAATAACGAAAACGGAGGGCAAACCGCCAGTGATATAACAGAAATAACATTTTCAGATAAAGCAGAAGCTTTTAAATTAACAACACAGACTACCCAAGAAAGTTGGGATGCAGGTACAGCACAAATAATTAACTGGGATGTTGCTAATACCGATAGTTCACCTATAAATTGCTCTCATGTAAATATTTTATTTTCTGAAGATGGGGGATTAACATATCCTATTACCTTAGCTTCTAATGTGCTAAATAATGGTACACATACTATTGTAAGCCCTAATATTACAACAACAACCGGAAGAATTAAAATTGAAAGTGTTGGTAATATCTTTTTTAACGTAAACACTGCAAATATTTCAGTACAATCTTCAGAATTTATTATGAATTTTGAAAACTTTAATTTAGATGCTTGTGCTCCAGATAATGTTGTTTACAACATGACCTACAATACGTTTTTAGATTTTAATGAAGAAACTACATTTTCTGCAACAGGCCTGCCTGATGGTACCTCAGTAAGTTTTAACCCTACAACTGCAACTGCAAATAATACTGCTGTTGAAATGACGATAACAGGAATAGATAACGATAATGTTGGTTTTTACAATATAACTGTAACAGGTACTTCTACTTCAACAACTAAGAACACAGCTATTGAATTAAATATATTTTCATCTCAAATAAATACTCCAATATTAAGTTTTCCAGAAAATGAAAGTAGCGGATTATTAGCACCTTATAATTTAAGCTGGAACGAAGATGAAAATATTAAAAATTATATTATCGAAATAGCATCAGATGCATTATTTGAAACTGTTTTAGAAACTGCAACCTTAAATTCCTCATATTTCGAACCTCAATCTTTAGAATTTAACACCACTTATTATTGGAGAATAAAAGGAACTAATAACTGTAGTGAAAGTGCTTTTTCAAATTACTACAGCTTTACAACAGCAAATGTTGTTTGCGATTCATATACTTCAATAAATAAACCAATAAATATACCTGATAATAATACCACAGGAGCAAATTCAAATATAAGTATAACAACCAATAAAATTATTACAGATGTAAATGTTACAGTAACTGCTCCTCACGAGTGGGTTGGAGATTTATCTTTATATTTAATTAGCCCAACAGGCACAAAAGTATTATTATCTGCAAACAATGGAAATGAGGGGCTAAATTATACAAATACAAATTTTGATGATAGTGCTGAAGTATCCATAACTTCTGGAACCCCTCCTTTTACAGGAACTTTTAAACCTCAAGGTAATTTAGCCGCTTTTAATGAAGAAGAATCTTATGGAGATTGGATATTGCAAGCTATTGATGCCGGGCCAGAAGATACAGGTTCTATTAATAGTTGGAGCATAGAAATTTGTGGGGTGGCTGTAAATAGTAACGATGATGATAAAGATGGTGTTTTTAATGAAGATGATATTTGCCCTGAAACTCCTTTAGGAAGTACTGTAGATAGTTCAGGATGCCCAATATTCTCTTTACCAGCAGATAATTTTACAATAGAAACTATTAGTGAAACTTGTCCAAACAAAGATAATGGTCAAATTTTAATTTCAGCTAAAGAAACATATACATACAATGTAACATTAAATGGAGTTGCAGCTGCGTTACAAAATACGGATTTACCTCCTGGAAATTATACTATTTGTATTGGTGTTGAAGAAGATGAAAATTATAAACAGTGTTATGATGTGGTTATAGATGAAGGAACTACAATTTCTGGAAAAGTAGCTATCGATTCTGGAAAAGCTGCTATAGAAATAGAACAAGGTACTGGTCCATTTATAGTTTATGTAAACAATAAAATAACTTTAGAAACTGCTGCTCCAATTTTTACAATTAATGTAAACCACGGAGATAAAGTTGAAATAAAATCTAGTGTTTCTTGTGAAGGTGTTTTTGCAAAAACAATTAATTTGTTCGATGAAATTATTGCATACCCAAATCCTACAAAAGGAAATTTAGAAATTGCGTTACCAGTTTCTGTAAACACTGTAAAAATTGAAGTGTACAATATACAGTCACAATTAATTTCTGTACAAAATTATACGGTAACTAATAATAAGGTTCAATTAAATTTAGCTAATAATGCTACAGGATTATACTTTGCAAAAGTTTATTTAGAAGAGCCTATAGTTCTTAAAATTATTAAAGAATAAGAGCCTTTAAAACGTTATTAATATTAAAATATACACCTTCAACTTGTTTGAAGGTGTTTTTATTTAAATTAACTTAATGTTATAAGAATTAAGATTAACACTAAAAATCAAAAATTAATAATAAATTTGTAACACTATTTATTATTGAATAAGTACTAAAAACTACATATCTTGAAAAAAACTACACTCTCAATACTGCTATTTATAACAATTATCCCTTTTTATGGGCAAATTCAAAGTTATTATCTTGATTTAGATTTAGAAAAAACTGGTAACGAACTATTTTTAGAGCTTTCTGAAAAATTAGAAAGTACACATTCAGCTATTCCATATACAGGACCTTCTATAGATGTTTGGGAGGCTTGTAGACGTGCTGATGAAGATCCAGATAATGCAGATAATGTATTGTTAATTTATGGATATAACGATACCGATGGAATTCCTAATACAGATAGATCTAGAGATAAAGATTTAAAAGATACTGGAGGTGGTGACCCTGAAAGATGGAACAGAGAACACGTATTTGCAAAATCTTTAGCAAACCCAGGTTTAGGAACTGATGAACCTGGTCCTGGAACTGATGTACACAATTTACGACCTGCAGATTCAGAAAGAAATTCAGATAGGAGTAATAGAAAATTTACAGATGGATCTGGTAATTCTGGTACAGTTTCTAGTAATGGAGGTTGGTATCCTGGAGATGAGTGGAAAGGAGATATTGCTAGAATTGTAATGTATATGTACACCAGATACCATGGCGCTGGAAATCAAATTTCTCAAACAAATTGTTTACCTATTAATGTTGGTTTTGGAACTACATTAACGGTTGATGAAAATATGGTTGACTTATTTTTAAAATGGAATGTAGAAGATCCTGTATCTGATTTTGAAGCTAATAGAAACGAGGTTTTAGCCGGCATACAAGGTAATAGAAATCCATTTATAGACAATCCATATTTAGCAACCTTAATTTGGGGAGGTTTGCAAGCTGAAGACAAATGGTGGTCTGATAATACTTCTGATAACGAAGCTCCAACTTCACCTTCAAATTTAATAACATCTAATACTACCAACGAAAGCACTGTAATTACTTGGGATGCTTCAACAGATAATGTTGCGATATATGATTATTTAATTTATTTAAATGGAGAGTACTTACAATCTGAAAATTCAACTACAAATTCAACAATAATTTCAGGATTAAATGCTTCAACTAATTATACAGTAACTATAAAAGCTAGAGATGTAGCATCTAATTTATCCGGTGAAGGAGAAGTTAGTTTTACAACTTTAGAAGGGCCATATTATTTAATAAATGAAGATTTTGAAAATTGTGCAAATGTTCAATTTGTTGCATATAATGAAGAAAGTAACAAAAATTGGGAATGCAGTACTGTTTTTGGAGAAAATAATTCTGGATCTTATGGTATGAATGGATTTAACGAAGATGTAACGAGCAAAGATTGGTTAATTACAACTTCTCCAATAAATTTTGACGAAAGTACAGCTGAAAAATTAAGTTTTTACACCGATGCCGCTTATGGAAGTTCAACTTTAGAATTGGTTTATTCTTCAAATTACGATGGATCAAGTAATCCTAGTGATTTTACATGGACTGCAATGCCTAATATTAACATTCCTACACATTCAAATGGAGGTTCAACAGAAGAGGTTTATTCGTTTTCAAATGTAGATATTAGTTCAATTACTGGAACTGTTTATATAGCATTTAAATACTATTCTAATGGAAGTCCAACAAGATGGACTGTTGATAGTTTTGAAATTACTGCTGAAATTAGTGATGATATTGATGAAGATGGTGTTTTAAATGAAGATGATTTATGTCCAAATACGCCTGCTGGTGAACCTGTTGATGAAAATGGTTGCTCAAATGGCCAATTAGATGATGATGAAGATGGTGTAGAAAATAGTATTGATATTTGTCCAAATACTCCTGAAGGTGAATCTGTTGATGAAAATGGATGTTCAGACAGTCAATTAGATGATGATATTGACGGTGTTATGAACAATATAGATACCTGTCCAGATACTCCTGCTGGAGAAACTGTTGATGAAAACGGTTGTTCAGACAGTCAATTAGATGATGACGGAGATGGTGTTGTAAATAATGTAGATACTTGTCCAAATACTCCTGAAGGTGAAACTGTTGATGAAAATGGCTGTTCAGACAGTCAATTAGATGATGATAATGATGGTGTTATGAACAATATAGATACCTGTCCAGATACTCCTGCTGGAGAAACTGTTGATGAAAACGGTTGTTCAGACAGTCAATTAGACGATGACGGAGATGGTGTTATGAATAATATTGATTTATGTGAAAATTCAACACCTGGTTCAAGTGTTAATACTTCTGGTTGTTTTACATTGCCAGCAAATAACTTTAGCATTCAAACTATTAGTGAAACGTGCCCTGATAAAAACAACGGTCAAATTTTAATAACTGCCCAAGAAGATTATACATATAACGTTACATTAAATGGTACTGCCGCTACTTTACAAAATAAAGATTTAGAGCCTGGAAATTATACAATTTGTATTGAAGTAGCAGGTGAAGATTATGAACAATGTTTTGATGTTGTTATAGAAGAAGGAACAATAATATCTGGTAAAGCAAGCGTTAGTTCTGGTAAAGTTTCAATAAATATTTCAGAAGGAACAGCTCCTTTTAATGTATTTGTAAATGACACTTTAATTTTACAAACATTAGACTCCTCATTTACTATAAATGCTAAATATGGAGATAGTATTCAGATTAAAAGTAGTGTAACCTGTGAAGGTGTGTTTTCTAAAAACATGAATTTAGTTGAAAGTATAACAGCATATCCTAATCCAACAAAAGGTACCTTTGAAATTGCTGTTCCTGTTTCACAAAGCACTATGAAAATTGAAATTTATAATAC